>WTGR01000600.1 GCA_011523485.1 Acidobacteriota bacterium | reverse complement strand
ATCGGCGGCGACGACACCGCGTACTCGGCCATGCAACTCGAGCGCGTCGGCGCCGGCCGGCTGCGTGTCGTGCACGTGCCCAAGACCATCGACAACGATCTCGATCTGCCGTCGCACGTCGAGACGTTCGGCTTCCAGACGGCGCGCCATCACGGCGTCGAGATCGTCAAGAACCTGATGGTCGACGCCAAGACCACCTCGCGTTGGTACTTCCTGGTCACGATGGGACGCAAGGCGGGGCACCTGGCGCTCGGCATCGGCAAGGCCGCGGGCGCCACCCTCACGCTGATTCCCGAGGCGTTCCCGCACGAGCGGGTGCGGCTGAAGACGATCGTCGATACGCTGGCCGGCGCGATGATCAAGCGCTGGACCGGCGGGCGCCGCGACGGCGTCGCGGTCCTGGCCGAAGGGCTCGTGCTGAAGATAGATCCCGAGGACCTGAAGCAGCTCGGCGACGTCGAGCGGGACGAGCACGACAACGTCCGCATAGCAGAGGTGAACCTGGGCGAGATTCTCAAGAGCCAGGTCGCGGCGCGTCTGGCGGGATTCGGCCTCAAGATCACCACGGTCGCCAAGAACATCGGCTACGAGCTCCGTTGCGCGGACCCCGTGCCGGCCGACATGGAGTACACCCGCGACCTCGGCTACTGCGCGGCCAAGTACCTGCTGCAGGGCGGCAACGCGGCGTTGATGTCGCTGGATGCGGGCCAGTTCGTGCCGATCCCGTTCGAGCGGCTCATCGACCGGGACAAGGGGCGCTTCCGCGTCCGGCTCGTCGACGTCGAGTCCACCCGCTACCGCATCGCCCACCGGTACATGATCCGGCTGCGGCGCGACGACTTCGACGACCCGCACGAGCTGGCCAAGCTGGCCGCGACGGTGGGCGTATCGCGAGAGCAGTTCGAGAAGGAGTTCGCCTACCTGGTCGACTCGGAGCCGGAGCCGCTGGTGCTCGATGCCGGCGACGGACCATTCGAGGAGCAGGCCGCATCTTGAACCGCGGGGATTCCCGCGTTCGCCTCGATCGGTACGGAACTTGCTTCATGCACTGCCATGATGCAAGCACTCGCCGAATTCCGCCGATTGTCGCGCCTGCTCATCGTCAAGGACCTGCCCGACCGCGACGTGGGCTGGATCGCATGGCAGCTCCGCGCCATCTACCGCGAGATACCGGAACTGGCGTTGACCGTCGAGGACGTGCAGGAGACCTTCGATCTCGACCGGGACACGTGCGAGAGCGTCATGCGCGCCCTGACCGACGCGGGTTTTCTGGAGCCGGACGGTTCCTCGCTTCGGCTCGCCGTGTGAAGCGGTCGTCTTTCCGGCGCGGGCCTGCGTTCGCCCTGGGCGTCGCCGGTAGGTTGGAGCGTGCGAAGGTGCACTGCGCCGCGGACCGCGTCAACCGCGGTTGCGGCCTTGGCCGCCGGACCTTCCGTAACCTGGGCTTTGCGCGGCGGTAACGCCGGGCGGCGGTCGGAGGGGGAGAGTGGGAGCGCGGGATCGGCAGGTCCGACCGCCTGCCGATCCCCCGTGGTCCTGTGCCGGTAGATGCGCGGCCCCGCGGTCGCGTTGAGTTCGCTGGGCGCGAAACTCCACCGGCGCCGTCTTCTAGCGGGCTTCCTCCGCGTCTTCCGCTCGGCCGCCCGCGAGGATGCCTTCCATCCCGAGGTTGCCCTCGTGGCAGGCGTACTCGTACATCACGTCCGGCGACAGCGAGAACGGATACGCGACCGTCCAGGACCGGGTGTACATCTGCGGGTCGTGGACCTCCACTTCGTACTCCAGCGTCTCGGGACCGGTGCGCGTGAAACGCTCGATCAGCATCATGTCCTCACCCGAGCCGTCGTGCGAGCTGAAGGCCGACCAGGGCTGCAGCGCGCTGACCCGATGGTCGAGATTGGTGGTTACGACCACCAGCGTGTCGCCCTCCCAGTGCCCGCGCGCGTCGCCGTTCCATTGGCCGATGTTGTCCGCCAGCGGGGGGCGCCCGTCGAGCGGCACCACGCGCACCTCGTGCACCTGCTCGAGCAGCATCACGACGTGGTCCGGGGTCTGGAAGACCTGCATGTTGTTGTTGTAGGAACGCGGGAACATGGCATTGGGCATTCCCCCGCGGGTCACGCAGCGCTCCCAGATGTGGCGGTCCTCCCACGTGTCGTCGCCGCGCGGCTGGCCGATCCGCGCCTTCTGTCCTTCCGGGGTCAGCGGCGGAAAGCGGCCGCTCGGCGGGTCCACCAGCATCGACGTGCGGTTCGTCCGCGCCCCGCGCTCCATCCAGAAGTTGTTGTAGGCGCCCACGTTGCCCCCGGCCGCGGTGCGCCGGGCGTCGGCGAGCAGAAGCTGCTGGTTGCGCTCCTCGGTCTCCTGTCGAATCGCCGCCACCTCTTCGTCGCTCAGGGTCGCGCGGCCCTCGAACTCGGCCGGCCGCTCCATGGGAGTGGCGCCGGAGGAGCTCCAGATGCCCTGCAGATCCGGGTGCCCCCAGGCCGTGCGGTAGGCGTCCGGCATGGAAGACGCGCCGGACTGTCCGGCTGCCGGCGCCGCCGCCAGCAGCGGGACGACCAGCGCCAGGACGGGAATGACGAAGCAACCTGACCGTCGAGCACTCATCTGGAACCTCCTTGGAGACCGCGGCAAGACGCGGCGCATGCTGATTCGGCAGTCTGAACGAAGTAACGTCGCACAGGCGGTGCCGAAGGTCAAGACCTGCGTGCCGATTCACGTCCCGCCGGCGCACGCGGGGCCGAACGGCCACCCGCAGTACGCCGCGCCGCGCCCGACCTCGTAGGCGAGTTGCGCATGGTAGCGTTCGCGTTCCGTGAACCACTCGGTGTCGTTCCCGGCCTCCGACGACATCATCGCCGCGTGGTCCCCGACGTGCCAGAGCCCGAAGGCGTGGCCGAGCTCGTGGGCGAACAGCCGGCGGAAGTACCCGTTGCGAAAGCACTCGTCGTTGTCGCGCGCGAACCAGATGCTGCCGGGATCGGCGCCGGGAGCGGCCAGCCCGCAACTGGCGCCGATGGCCGGGTGCTCCTCCGGCGTCACGAAACGGACCGTGATCCAGCCTTCCCGGTCGCCGCGCTCTTCGATTCCGCTCTCGATGCGGCCGTCGTAGGGCCGGCCGGTAATCTGCTCGGCGAGCGGGGGGAGGACTTCGCGGATGTGGTCCAGCCGGTCGTCGGCGACCACGCGCCGCGTCCCGCCGGCGTCCCCCAGGCGGACATAGACGTTCGGACTCGGATTGGACAGCACGCGCACGAAATCGCCCTGTCCCGGCGCGTCGTGCTCGTTGAAGATCAGCTCCCGCCAGAACCGGTCGTCGAAGCGCGGGTCGGCCGGCCGGGAAGTCCGCGCCGGCTCCCGAGTCGGTGCCGCCGGTGATTCGATGCAGGCCAGCGGCCCCGCGGCGAGCAGAGCCAGGAGGGCGCTCGGTGCCTTCATCGGGACATGCTGAGAGTGCTCGTCGCCGACACGGAGTGGGAGTTGTCGCCGCTGATCGCCGTGGCCGTCGCGGTCGGGGCGCCGGTGATGACCGTCCCGGAGACGGTCGCCGCCACCGTGAGCGACAGGGACTCGAGATGCCAGGCGTCGGAACCGCAACCTGCCACCACGCCGATGTCCAACCGATCCGGTGAGCAGCCGTTCACCGTCGCGTTCACGGTGTTGCCCGAGACCGAGCCGCCGAAGCTGCACGTGATGTCCGCGACGTCCACCGAGGTGGAGGTAAGGGTCGTGCCATCCTGCACGATCGTCAGGTCCGCGGTCCACGTCTTGCTGAGCCCGAGAGCTCGCGCCACGTTTCCGAGACAGCCGCCGCCCGTGATGTCGCCGGTCGAGGCGGTCAGGGTCGCGGTCCAGGTTCCCGCCACGTCCGCCGTCGCGGGTGGTGGGAGCGGCTGCGGCGAGGGCGCGACGGGCGACGAACCGTCGCTGTCGCAGCCGGCCGGCAGCAGAGCGCAGAGCACGACCGTGAGGATTCTCGTCTTCCCCGTGCAGTAGGTCTTCATCCCACACGGGAGTTTCGGTCGTTGACATGCGAAGCGATAGGCGGGGTGGACCGTGCGCGCCGGAACGCACCGTCAACCGCCGATGTCGAAGCACCCGCCCGCGACGACCGCGCGTGAAGGCGCCGGCTACCCGAGCGCGCTTTCGTACAACTCGTTCGTCGTGTTGTCGGTCATGGCGGTGGAGGCCGCTCGGCAGTCGTGTGCATGTTCGCCCCGTGAATTGGGTTCTTCGTCAGGGAATATTCAGCCAGTCGAGCCTCTTGCGAAAAGCGTGTTCGGCCGATTTCTCGCCCGAGGCGACGGGGCGA
>WTGR01000643.1 GCA_011523485.1 Acidobacteriota bacterium | reverse complement strand
GCGCGTGAGCGTTCGGTACTCCCGGTATAGCGGACCCGACAACAGGGCGATCGACGCGTGAACCCGCGCAGCGGAGAGAAGCGCGGACGAGCTCGAAAGCACTGGCTCCGCAGGCCGAGTTGGTCGGTCTGCACGGATTTCTCCGGACGCCGCCGGCCCGTCTGGCTGGGCCAGCCGCATGCCCCATACCGGGTTGCCCGAACGCTTACGGCGCGGGCCCGCGCCCGCGCCGCGATCCACGGGGTCCGCGCGGCGATCCTGACATCGTGGTAATGCACGTGGTAAGCACCGTTCTAGAATCTCAATAACCTATTTGTATTTAAGTAGGTTATGTAATTTTCAGTTCTGTAGCGCGAACACGAATAGATTGTTGCCGACGCTCGGGCGCAGTTCCGGCGTCAGGCGCGTGAAGCCGGACGCGGTCCCCGAAGCGCCCGTACTCACCGCCACGTACTGCCGGCCGTCCACCGCGTAGGTGATCGGGAAGCCGCTGACCGGCGAGCCGAGGTTGATCTCCCACAGCACCTCGCCCGTTTCGTCGTCGTGGGCGCGGAAACGGCCGTTCGTGTCGCCGCCGAACACCAGTCCTCCACCGGTCGCGACCAGAGACATCGTCGCCGCCCTCTGCTCGTAGAGCCACGCCGTCCCGCCGGTCTCGGCCGAGATCGCCTGGATGGTGCCGAGCTGATCGGTGCCCGGCGCGAGCTGGTGGCGCAGGGCCAGGGCGTAGTGGATGCGCGCCTCGCGCGTGGCCATCATGCGGGCGCAGGTGTTGCGCAGCGGCATGTACATGCGGTTGGTCCGCGGGCTGTAGGCGCCGGCCTCCCAGTCCTTGCCGCCGAACCAGGTCGGGCAGGTCAGCACCTCCTGCCCCTCGGCAGTGAAGATGAGCTCGGCGTTCTCCGTCACCTCGCCGGTCGCGCCGTCGATGGCGCTGATGACGTTCTGCGTCACGGTCGGCCGCGCCCACAGGAACTCGCCCGTCTCGCGGTCCAGCGTGTAGACGACGCCGGTCTTGCCGGGGATGCCGGTCAGCACCTTGCGCACCTCGCCGCGATTGAGCCGGGGGTTGATCCAGCTCACCGCCGCCGGGTCCGGCGCCACGGCGGTGTCGACCAGCAGCCGCTCGAAGGGGTGATCGAGGTCCCAGTGGTCGTTGAGGTGCTGGTAGTACCAGACGATCTCGCCGGTGTCGCCGTCGAGCGCCAGCGTCGAGTTGTGGTACAGGTAGTTGTTCTCGATCCCGCCGAGCAGGAACTTGGGCGCCGGGGACGTGACCGACGTCCCGACGTAGACCAGATTCAGCTCCGGGTCGTAGCTGGGCGCCATCCAGGACCCCACGTGCACGCGTTCCTCGTAGGGAACGCCGCCCCACGTCTCGTCGCCGGGCTCGCCCGGGGCCGGCACCAGGCGCCGCCGCCAGACCTCCTCGCCGGTCTCCGCGTCGTGGGCGGTGATGACGCACGCTTCCGGCCCGCCGTGCGGCCGGCAGCTCCGGCCGGAGATCGCCTTGCCGCCGGCAACGATGGGACCCGACGAGTGCCGGGCGGGGTTCACCAGGTAGTCGAGGATCTGCGTCTCCCAGGCCAGCCGCCCGGTCTCGACGTCGAGCGCATAGAGGTAGTTGTCGGCGCTGGTGTCGAGGATGCGGTTCCCGTAGATCGCGATGTTCCGGTTGGTCATCGACCCGTTGACGTAGTCGTCGATGTCGTCCGGCAGGTCGCGACGGTACTCCCAGCGGAGGTCGCCGGTCACCGCGTCGATGGCCTGGATGACGTCACTCGGATTCGGCATGTACAGGACGCCGCCGTAGGCCAGCGGCGTCCCTTCCTGGCTGCCGGCCGACAGGGCGCGCGTCCACACCAGGCGCAGCGTCCCGACGTTGTCGCGGTCGATCTGATCGAGCGGGCTGTAGCCCCAGCCGTCCGGCGTCCGGCGCCACGTCAGCCAGTCGCCCGGCGCCGGATCCTCGAGCATCGCGTCGGTGACGGGGACGAACGGCGCCGAGGATTCGGCTTGGGCGCCGGCAGGGAGCGGCGCCAGGGCGAAGAGGGCCGCGGCCAGGAGTAGAACGTCTCTCGCAACGAGACACCGGGGGTGCATCTGAGCCTCCGTTCCGTTGGGGATCCGCCGCTGCGGCGACTCTAGCAGCTTTCGCTGCAGGAGTTGCGCGCCGGTGAGGCTGCCGGCGCGACCGCAAGTCGGGCCGGCTCGGAGGCGGCCGCCGGTTGGCTCCCAACTTCCGTATGCGGCGCCCGTCGGACACCGAGAGATCACCGCCCGGCATGGCGACTGCCCCGGAACCGGGACGCGCCGTCACTGCTCCCGAATCATCCGCCTTGCGATGCGACTCTCGTGGTGATCGAACGCCGGTTCGTACATCTCGATCTCCGCGGGGGTCATGCCCGCGGCGCGGCAGCACGCCCGCCACTGTTCGTCGATGGTGGACACCATGCCCGACAGCATGACCACCGCGGCACCGCGCTCGATGTCGAAGAAGGGCGCGGCGTCCACCGCCGCCTCGATGGAAGCCGTGTTCCCGCTGACCTCGCTGATGCCGGTCTCCAGGTACCGCCGGCGGTGCGGCTGGGGGTTGATGTCGAAGGCCGGCGACAGCACCCACAGTCCCTCTCCGGCATGCAGCAGGCCATGGTCTTCAGGTGATCGTCGTTGTTCGACACAAGAATCGCGCTGGGCGGGGCGAAGTAGGGCTGCGTAGTCGAGCCAACTCCGGCCCGCCGGTGGAACGGGCGCCGTCAACGTCGGGGCCGCACGCGATCGCCTGCGGTGAGCAGCACCTCGTCGACCGCCTCCCCGTCAACTACCAAGCCCGAGAAGCGCACGGGCAGCCCCATACCGCCCCACAGGTCGGCGGAGTCCTGGAGGTGGAAGTGCAGGTGCGGCTCGGTGCTGTGGCCCGTGTGGCCGCAGCGGCCGAGCACCTGGCCGCGCTCGACGCGGTCCCCGGGCGCGACGGTGACGCTGCCCCGAATCAGGTGGGCGTACAACGCGAACTCTCCCTCGGCATGCTCGATCAGCACGTGATTGCCCACGAAGCTGCGCGCCGTGAAGTCGCAGATGCCCCAGCCGAGGAACGCCTGGCGTACCCGGCTCTCCAGGCGAACGACCGTGCCGTCGGCCGCCGCGAGGATGTCCTGGCCGTAGCAGAAGTACTGCTCGGGGCGCGTGCCCCGACCCGTGTGGCGTTCGAACGCCTCGTTCGCCTGCACGAAGTCGAGCGCGAAGCGCTGGCCGAGCACGTCCCAGGAATGCGAGGTCTTCCGGGTGTTGCCCCCGTTGAGGAGCCACCACTCGCCCCGGAAGGGCAGGGTGTAGACGGCGCGGGTGCGATAGGCGCGACCATCGTCCCCGCTGCGTTCCTCCCGTTCCGCCAGCGCCGCGTTTCCGGCAATCTGCCGGAAGATCTCCAGCGCCTGGAACGGATTCAGCCAGACGAGCAACTGCGACGCGGACCACGTCGCCACGATACCGCCCCATCCCAATCGACCGATGGGACCGGACATCGGCCATCCGGGCTGGTCGACGGCTCGTTCGTCAACGACCTCTCCGCTTTTTCGCCGAAGTCCGTCCCGCGCCAGCCTGCGCGCGAGCGAGCGCACCCAGCGCGCAACCCAGTAGACCAGGAGCGTAAGCGCCAGCAGACCGTGCTCGTACAGCCCGAGCGCCAGAACGGGAATGGCGAGCGCCAGACCGACGGCCATGACCGGTCGACGCTCGTTGGACAGCCTCCCGGCGATTTCCAGAATCGTTACGATGGCGAAAATGGTGACGGCCAGGATCGTCATGCGATCCATCCAGCTCGGCATGCCCGGCGCCGAACCGCTCACCTACGTGCTCGCCCGCCAGCGCGGCGAGCCGCTCCTCTGCAAGGGCGACGACTTCGCACAAACGGATCTCGACCTGGTCCTGCCACCGGCGCCGACTCCGTAGGGGCGGGCAGCCACCCAGACGATCGATCAGTCGGGCGAGCCCGCCGCGAACTTCTGCACGCGCCCGCTGAGCTGCGCGGCGAACACGTCGCCGTCGTGAGAGACGGTCATGCCGTGGCCCCCGCCGCCGCCCGCCAGCTCGGCCAGGATCTCGCCGTCCAGCGTGCGCAGGGCGCCGCCGGCCCAAATCCGCTGCTCCTGCGTCACGAAGAGCGCCTGCACGCCGGTGAGATCCGTCCACTGGTCGAGGAACTTGCCCTCGGCGTCGAACACCTGCACGCGCCGGTTGTCGCGGTCGACCGCGTAGACGCGGCCGTCGCCGGCCACGGCGATGCCGTGCGGCAGGCCGAACTCGCCCGGCCCGGTGC
>WTGR01000330.1 GCA_011523485.1 Acidobacteriota bacterium | reverse complement strand
CCGCACGTCCACGACCCGCGCACGGGCGAGATCCTGGAGGCCGACATCCAGTTCCACCACAACGTCATGAACCTGGTGCGCGACTGGTACTTCGTCCAGGTGGGACCGCTCGATCCGCGGGCGCGCACCCTGCCGCTCCCCGACGAGCTGATGGGCGACCTGCTGGCCTACGTGGCCGCCCACGAGGTGGGCCACACGCTCGGCTTCCAGCACAACATGAAGGCCAGCTCGCTGTATCCGCCGGAGAAGGTGCGCGACCCGGACTGGGTCCGGACGATGAGCCACACGCCCACCCTGATGGACTACTCCCGGTTCAACTACGTCGCGCAGCCCGAGGACGGCATCGCGGTGGAGGATCTGATCCCGAAGATCGGACCGTACGACGTCTGGGCCACGAAGTGGGGCTACGCGCCCATCCCGGACGCCGCGAGCCCGGACGACGAGAAGCCGACGCTGGACGCGTGGGCGCGCGAGCAGGACGACACGCCGTGGTACCGCTTTTCCACACCCGGGGCGCAGAGCGCCGACCCGGGCCAGTTGACCGAGGCGGTCGGCGACGCCGACGCGGTGGAGTCCACCGCGCTGGGCTTGAAGAACCTGAAGCGGGTGGCGGCCATGCTGCTGGATGCGACCGCCACGGAGGCGGCGGCCGGGGACCCGTACGACGACCTCGACGGACTGTACGGCCGGCTCGTCGGGCAGTGGGCCCTGGAGATGAACCACGTCTCGGCGGTCGTCGGCGGCGTGCGCTCCCAGCAGAAGCACATCGGGCAGGACGGCGTCCGCTTCACGACGATCCCGCGCGAGACGCAGGCGGCGGCGCTCGCGTTCCTCAACGACCACGCGTTCACGACGCCGATGTTCCTGATCGACCCCGAGATCCTGCGCCGCATCGAGCCCGCGGGCGCCCTGGCGCGGATCCGTGCCGGCCAGGCCCGCGTGCTCCGTTCCTTGTTGAGCGCCGGCCGCATCCGAAGACTCGTCGAGCAGGAAGCGATAGACGGCGAGGCCGCATACGCCGCCACCGACTTCCTGGCCGACCTGCGGGCCGGTCTGTGGCGCGAGCTCGACGCACCGGGCGTCCGCATCGACGCATGGCGGCGCAACGTGCAGCGGGTCTATCTCGATCTGATCGACGGCCAGCTCAATGGGCGACGGCCGGCCGGCGGCGACGCGCGGCCGTTCCTGCGGGGCGAGCTGCGGGCGCTCGACCGCACCGTCGGCGCCGCGCTCGTACGGGCCTCGGATCGCGCGACGCGGCTGCACCTTGAAGACGTCCGGGACAGCATCGCCCGCGCGTTGGACCCACCCGCGTCGGCGCCGGCGGCGTCCGGCGGCAGCCGGGCTCTCGGGGGCTTCGACGAGGAGCTGGCGCACGACCCCTTCGCCGCGCCGACCCTGGACGCTCCCTACCATGCCGAGGCCTGCTGGCCCGACTACGCGGTGCGGATTGCCCCTTCCCCAGCCGACTGGTGAGAGCCGGTCGGCTGGATGGATCCCGGACCACGGCGCGCCTGCGGCACTTCCTCCCCGGCGCGACCTGAACGGCGTTTCGCGGTCGTCCGCGCACCGCATGCGGGCGGGCTACTGCCGCGGCGCATCGGGGACCGGTGCGAACCGTGCCCGAAGATAGTCGGCGAACCTTGCGTCGAACGCCGCCGGCGTCAGCCCGAGAACATCCTCGTAGGGACCCGCAACCCGCTCACCGGCCGTTCCGAACGCGCGCAGGAAGGCGGTGACCGCCTCCCGACCCCATTCGGCTTCGACGAAGTCGAAGGCGGCGTGCCCGAGGGCGTACACCACGCGCGGGTTCTCGAAGCCGGCGCGGCCCTCGACAGTGGACATCGCCGGAATGTCGCCGGACGCCACGAGGCCGCGCAGGACGCCCTCGTCGATTCCCGACCAGGTCCCCACCCCGTAGTCCGCGAGGCCCTCGTCGACCCAGAGGGGCACGCCGACGCCGGGGTCGGCACGCGGGACCGCCTCGAAGGCGAAGACATGCGTCAGCTCGTGGGAGATGCGGGCAACCGGATCGTCGCCCCACTCCTCGACGAGCACGGCGATCCGGTTCCCGGCCGGCTCCGAGAACGAGGCGACCCCGGTCAGGTTGGCGCCCGGCGCGAGGTCCTGCCGCTCGAAGTCGTCGCGCGTAGCGAAGAGGATCAGCGGCACCCTGAACGGCAGATCATCCGCGAGGCGTTCGCTCACCCGCCGGTACGCCCGCTCGGCCGCCGCCTCGATGCGATCGATGTCATCCGAGAGGGCAGCGCCGTAGCGGATCTCGAAGTGCTCGGTTTCGGAGGCCCGCCAATCGACCGCCGCGGCTCCGGGAGTCGTCTGCACTCCCTGCACCGTACCCGCTCCGGCGACCTGGTTGGCGTGAGTCGTACCTTGTCGCGGCCACACGGCCGTGCCAATCCCGGCGCACAGCGCCAGCGCCGCGGTCCATGCCGCCATCCGACCGCGGGAGCGCGGCCGAGTATCGAGCGGCCGATCCAGAATCCGTCGCACTCGTCCGCTCAGCGGGCCGTCGGTCACCCCGAGCGCCGGCGCCGTCTCGCGCCCGCGCCACTCCTCCAGCGCCGCGAGGGCCGAGGCGTAGCCCACGCGGTCGCCGCTCACCACGAGCGCGACGTCGTCGCAGCAGTTTTCCCGCTCGGCCCGGATGCGTCCCGACACCCACCAGACGGCCGGGTGATAGAAGAGAACGGTCTCCCCCAGCGACTGCAGCAGGTTGAAGAGGTAGTCGTGCCGGCGGATGTGAGCCAGCTCGTGCGCGAGGATCGCCTCGACCTGCGCCGGTGTGAGATTGGCGAGCGCGGCGACCGGCAGCAGCACGATCGGGCGCATCCAGCCGACGACGGTGGGCGTGCCGACGAGACGCGACTCCACGACCCGAACCGCGTTCACGAGGCCGAGGCGCGACGCCAGCCGCGCCGCCGCCTCCTGCCAGCGCGAGGCCGGAGCCGCAAGTCCGGCCTCGTGGAGCCGGTGCACCCGCCACAGTCCGCCGCCCGTCCGCACCAGCAGCAGGGAGACCCCGGCGAGCCACACGGCCACGACCCCCGGCAGCGCCGCGGCGAGGCGTGCGTGGAGGGTGCCCAGCGCCTCGCGGGTGACGAGCGCGTGGCCTCCCGGCGAGCGATTGCCCGGCTCGCGGGCCGCCGACCGGTCCGCCGGCGGGCGCGGCTCGACCGTCCGCGCCGCCTGCCACAGGACCGCCGCGGTCACCACGGGAGCGGCGAGCAGCGCCATCAGACCGCCGGAGGCGACCGCGTAGCGGGCGTTCGCCGACCGGCGCCGGCAGAGCCACAGGACGCCCGCGACGGCCAGGCCGAGGAGGGCTCCCTGCCACACGAAGTGCAGCAGCGTCCAACCGGTGACGTCGATCCAGTCTCTCATGGCGCTCCCTCCCGTTCCGTCGCGCTCGAACTCGAATTCGCTTGTCGCTGCCGACCCCGAATCACGCGCTCGTATCCTGCTCCGCGAGCCACCGGCGGATCTCGGCGAGCTCCTCGGGCGACGCCTTCTTCGCGGCCAGCGCCTGCATCACCAGTCTCGCCGCCGAGCCGCCGAAGGCGCGGTCGGCCAGATCCCGCACGAGCTGCCGCTGGGTCGCGCGCTCGGACCGCGCCGCGCGGTAGACGTGCGTGCGCGAGGACTCGTCCCGACGCACCAGACCCTTGTCGATCATGATCTGCAGCAGCTTCAGCACCGTCGTGTAGGCGCTCTCCCGCCCCATCTCCTCCGCGACCTGCCGGACCGTGCTCGGCCCCTGCATCCACAGGACGCGCAGGATGGCGAGCTCGGCGTCGGTCGGTCGGCGGCGGCCGGTCATGGTCAATCTACGAAGCAGTTCGTAGATTCCAGGATACGAAATACTTCGTAGACTCGTCAATACGAAGAGCGTCGTACTTGGATCCGGACATGCGCCGGCGTGAGGCGGCGTGACGCGTTTCGGGCCGGGCGGTTCGGCGACGGCGCGCGGCGCCCCGCGACCTGCCTGCCGCCGCGGAGGCTCACTTGCCGGTCGACTGCAGGGCCTGTCTGGCGATCCGCTCGAGCCGCGGCTGAATGGACGACATCACGGCCGCGAACACGACCAGCGCCCAACCCACGGCCAGGATCACCTGCACGCCGACGAGCAGCCAGGCGGCGGGCGAGGCGGGAACGATGCCGGGATAGTCCTGGGCCAACGCCCGGAAGAACGCGAAGGCGATCCACTCGCCGATGCCGGCGTCCTCGGCGCCCGCGAACGCGCCGGAACGGAAGCGGGCCAGCATGCCGGCGAATCCGGCGAACACGACGATGATCGCCAGATAC
>WTGR01000145.1 GCA_011523485.1 Acidobacteriota bacterium | reverse complement strand
GCCCAGCCACGTCCGCGGCATCGCCGCGGCGCGGGTCAGTTCCACCACGTCCCGGCGATAGTAGGCGGCCACGGCGAGCAACGTACCGATGTGGCATGCGACATCGAACGCCAGACCGAACCGTGCGCCGGTCTCCCAGCCGAAGAAAGCCCGGGCGAGCAGCAGGTGCGCCGAACTCGATATCGGCAGGAACTCCGTCAGCCCCTGAACCGTCCCGAGCAACGCAGCTTCCAGCGCGGTCACGGATCGCAGCGCTCGAACATCCGGTCGCGTTCTTCTACGAAGCCCGGGCGCGCCGCGAGCGACGTCTGGATCGCTGCGGGGTCTCCTGCTGCGGCGGCTCCGGCTTTTCCTCCGCCACCGCGCGCACGGTCCGCTGCACCCTCGCGCCGCGCCGTTCCGTAATCGCAAGGGCGATCATCGCGGCCACGAAGATCGTCGAGTACGTGCCGCTCAGAACGCCCACCAGCATCGTGAAGGCGAAACCGCGCAACACCTCGCCGCCGAGCACGTACAGCGCCAGCACCGCGAATCCGGTCGTGCCCGACGTGATGACGGTGCGCGCCAGGGTCTGGTTGATGCTGGTGTTCACGAGATGGCCGAACGTGTCGCGCCGCATCAAGCGGAGGTTCTCCCGCACGCGGTCGAAGACCACGATCGAGTCGTTGACCGAATAACCCGTGATCGTCAGCATCGCCGCCACGACGTTCAGCGACAGCTCGTAGCCGAAGAACGTCAGCAGCGAGAGCGTGACGGCGATGTCGTGGACGACCGCGACGACCGCACCCACCGCAAAGCTGAAGCGGAACCGCAGACCGATGTAGACGAGAATGCCGGCCATCGCGAAGACGAACGCGTTGATGCCCCGGCGCTGCAATTCCTGTCCGATGACCGGACCGACCAGCTCCTGGCTGATGACCTCGAACTCGCCGAGGCTGCTGGCCCGCAACGCGTCGACGACCTCGTTCGCGCCGGCCTCCAGACTCGCGCCGACCTCCGGCCCGGACAGGGGAAGGCGCACGAGCACCTCGTTGTCCCCCGCATCCCCGTACTGCTGAACGACCTTCTCCTCCACGCTCGCGAGCGCGTCGCGGACCGCCCCCTCGCCGGTCGGCTCCTCGAACTGCAACACGATGAGGGATCCGCCGGAGAAGTCGATCCCGAGGGGCAGGCCGCCCCGCGTGAACAGCACGACGATGCCCGCTACGACCACCAGCGCGGACAGGCCGAACGCCTGCCAGCGGCGCGCCACGAAATCGATGCGGGGCTGTTTGAACAACGCCATCTCAGATGCTCAGCGTCGCGACGCGGCGACGGGACAGGACGGCCTCGAACATCGATCGCGAAACGAAAACGGCCGTGAACACGTTCGACACCAGACCGAAGAACAACGTGGTCGCGAAGCCCTTGATCGGCCCGGACCCGAACTGGAACAGGAAGGCCGCCGCGATCAGCGACGCGACGTGGGTGTCGATGATCGTCAGGAGCACGCGGTCGAACCCTGCCGCGACCGCCGACCGGACGCTCTTCGCCGAGCGCAGCTCTTCCTTGATGCGCTCGAAGATCAGCACGTTCGAATCGACCCCGATGCCGATGGTCAGGATCAACCCGGCAATGCCGGGCAGCGTCAGCACGGCCTCGATGTAGGCCATGCACGCCATCAGGATGAGCAGGTTCAGCACCACCGCGACCACGGCGTTGATGCCGGCCAGCTTGTAGTACGCGAGCATGAAGAACGCCACGAGCACGAGCCCGGCGATGGAAGCGGCGACCCCCGCCCGAATCGAATCGGCGCCGAGAGTCGGGCCGACGGTCCGTTCCTCCAGGTACGTGAGCGACGCGGGCAGCGCGCCGGACCGCAACGTGATCTGCAGGTCCTCGGCCTCCTGCTGGGAGACGCCCGTGATCTGGCCGCTGTCGGTGATTCGGCCCTGGATGGTCGGCGCCGACCGAACCTGCCCGTCGAGGATGATCGCCAGCCCGCGGCCGAGGTTGGCGCTGGTGATATCGCCCATCTTGACGGCGCCTTCGCGGTTGAGAGTGAAGCTCACCGCGGGCTGGTTGAACTCGTCGAGCGACGGCCGCGCGTTGCGGAGGTCGCGGCCCGTCACCGCGGCCACCCGCCGCACCAGGTAGTAGAACGGCTCGGTACCGGCGGCGGACGGCTGGGTCGCTATCTCCATATCCGGCGGAACGACCCCGTTCCTCGCCTGCAACAGCGCCTCGCGGCTCGGTGAGGGCCCCTCCTCGACGAGCTTGAGCTCGAGCAGCGAGGTGGATCGGATGAGCGCCTTCGCCCGCGCCACGTCGGAAACGCCCGGAAGCTGCACGAGGATCTGGTCGCCCCCGATGCCGTGCGGCGCGACGATGGGCTCGGAGACCCCCAGCTCGTTGACGCGGCGCTCGATGGTCTGGAGCGCCTGACGGACGGCCTCCTCGCGCAGGGAGGCGTTCACCGGACCCCGCATCCGGAAGGTGTACGCGCCGCCCGCCCCCGGCTCTCGATCGTAGGACGCAGCCAGCCGCTCGTCCGACAACTGGCGGAAGGCCGCATCCCTTTCGCCCGGCACGCCCTCGACCCGGATGGTCGTGGCATCGACCGGAATCACGGTCGCGGCGTCCATTCCCTGAAGGGACATCTGCTCGCCGAGCTGCTCGGCGGCCGTCTCCGTCTCCACCTGCAACGCGTCGCTCGTTTCCACGCGCAGCACCAGGTGCGCGCCACCGCTCAGATCGAGGCCGAGCCGGATCTGATCGCCGGGCGGATAGACGCCCCAGGCGGCCAGCGCGGTGACCGCCACGATTGCGAGCAGCTTCCACTGCAGGTTCTTCTGCATGGCGTCCCCTACGAGCCGCTCCCGTCCTGTACCACGGGATCCTGGCCCTGATAACCGCCGATGGCGCTGCGTGCGATCTCGATCCGCACCCGGTCGGCGATCTGCACCTGCACGGACTTGTCGTGCAGCTTCGTGATGGAACCGTAGATGCCGCTGGTCGTGACGATCTTCTCGCCGACCTTCAGCGCGGCCTGGAACTCCCGGATCTTGTTCTGCCGCCGCTTCATCGGCAACCAGATGATCACGTAGAAGATGCCGAGGATCAGAATCAGCGGCAGGAACTGGATGAACGGCCCCGGCTGCTGGCCGGCCGGCTGGGCCATGGCGAGCAACGCGTCGATGTCGTGCGAACTCATTGGTGCGTCAAAGCTTCCGGGGTTTCCGGTCTCTGCCGGCGGCAGTACGCGTGGTGGAAGGCTTGCCGGAACCGTTCGAAACCGCCCGACTGGATAGCGTCCCTGATCCGCCGCATCGTGTCAAGGTAGAAGTGCAGATTGTGGACGGTGTTGAGCACGGCGCCGGTGATCTCCCTGGCCACGTGCAGGTGGCGAAGGTAGGCCCGCGAGAAGTGGGAGCACGTGTAGCACGCGCACTCGGGATCGACCGGGCGGTCGTCCTCCGCGTAGGCCGCGGCCTTGATGGAGAGCGGTCCGCGCCCCGTGAAGAGCTGCCCGTTGCGCGCGTTGCGGGTCGGCAGCACGCAGTCGAACAGATCGATCCCGCGGGCTACCGACTCGACCAGATCGTCCGGCTTGCCGACCCCCATCAGATACCTCGGCCGGTCGGACGGCAGCATGCCGGCCGCAGCGCCCGCCACGTCGTACATCACGGGCGTCGGCTCTCCCACGCTCAACCCGCCTATCGCATAGGCGTGGAAGCCGAGCGCGACCGTCTCGCGTGCGCTGCGCTCGCGCAGCGCCGGATGCATGCCGCCCTGCACGATGCCGAACTGAAGCTGACCCGGGGTCGTCATGGCGGCGCCGGCGCCGAGCGGCGAACCGGACAGCAGGTCGTGACGCTCCCGCGAGCGCCGCGCCCAACGCAGGGTCCGCTCCATGGAGAGACGCGCCTCTTCGACCGACGCCGGCCAGGGCGTGCACTCGTCGAACGCCATCGCGACGTCGCTGCCGAGCCGGGCCTGGATCTCGGTGGCGCTCTCCGGCGTCAACTCGTGCTCGCTGCCGTCGAGGTGCGACCGGAAGCGCACGCCTTCCTCGCCGATGACGCGGCGGGCGGCCAGACTGAAGACCTGGTACCCGCCGCTGTCGGTCAGGATCGGCCCCGACCACCCCATGAAGCGATGCAGGCCGCCCCGCCGGGCGATGAGCTCGTCGCCCGGCCGCAGGTGAAGATGGTACGTGTTGGCCAGCACCATGCCGGCGCCGGCCGCGGCGAGCTCCCGCGCCGTCATCCCCTTGACCGCGCCCGCGGTCCCGACGGGCATGAACGCGGGCGTCTCGACCGCGCCGTGCGGGGTCAGCAGACGGCCGCGGCGCGCGCGGCCGTCGCGCGCCTCCACCTCGAACACGGCCCTCTGCGTCATCCCGGTCACGTATACTACAAGCCACCTGTGGGCCGGCTTCGCATTGGCGTCATCTACGGCGGCCGATCGAGCGAGCACGAAGTGTCGCTCGCATCCGCGGCTGCCATATTCAGGCACGTCGACCGCGACCGCTACGAGCCGATCCCCCTCTTCATCGACCAGTCCGGGCGCTGGACGGTTGCGGACCGACCGCCGGAGATCGAGTCCGCGGGCGAGGTCATCGACGACGCCCGCAGGGCTTCGAGCCTGCCGGCGGAACGGCGGACCGAGGTGCACCTGGTCGCCCATCCGACCCCGAGCCCCCTCCTGACCATCGACCGGGATCCGGGTCCGCCGGCGTCCGCGGCAACTCGCGCGACGGGCCGTGCAAGCGTAGCCGAGCTCGCACTCGACGTCGTGTTTCCGATCGTCCACGGGCCATTCGGCGAGGACGGCACCCTGCAGGGGCTGCTCGAGCTGGCGAACGTGCCCTACGTCGGGGCCGGCGTTCTGGCCTCGGCCGTCGCCATGGACAAGGCGGTGGCGAAGGTGCTCTTCACGGCGCACGGACTGCCGGTGGTCCCGGGCCGCGTGGTCGGCGGCGTCGAATGGGAGAACGACCCCGGCGGGGTCCTCGAGCGACTCGAAGCCGGCCTCGGCTACCCGGTGTTCGTCAAGCCCGCGAATCTCGGATCGAGCGTCGGCGTCTCCCGCGCGACCGACGCGGAAACGTTGCGCTCCGCGCTCGACGAGGCGTGGACTTTCGACGACAAGCTCCTCGTCGAGCAGGCGGTGCCCGCTGCGCGGGAGATCGAAGTGTCCGTCCTCGGCAACGAGGCCCCGGAGGCATCCGTGCCGGGCGAGGTGATCCCGCCTCCCGGCGGATTCTACGACTACGATGCGAAGTACCTGGACGACCGGTCCAGAATCGTCATTCCGGCGCCGCTCTCCGCGGAGCGTACGGCGCAGGTGCGCGCGCTGGCCCTCGACGCATACCGCGCCCTCGACTGCGCCGGCATGGCGCGCGTGGATTTCCTGCTGGACGAATCCGCCGACCGGCTGTACGTGAACGAGGCGAACACGCTGCCCGGGTTCACCGCGATCAGCCAGTACGCCAAGCTGTGGGAGGCGTCGGGATTGTCGTACCCGGCATTGATAGACCGCTTGATCGATCTCGCGATCGCGCGCCATCGGCGCCGGCGGCGGCTGCGCTCCAGCCTGACCGACACGGCTCGGGAACCTGCGCCGCAGTAGTCTGGCGAAACCCACGGCGTCGCGCCGCAACCGCAACGCCGCGCCGCGTCAACGCTGGCCGGCGCCCGTGAGCGGCTGGACGCCGTCCCACACCAGAACCCGGTCGATCCGGTCCCCCGTCTGCAACCCATCCGCGGCGTCCATCCCCGCGACGACTCGACCGAAAGCCGTGTAGCGACCGTCGAGCCGGGGCTGCGGCGCGAGCGTGATGAAGAAGCGGCTGCCACCCGTATCCGGCCGATCGCGCGCCAGCCCTATCGTGCCCCGGAGAAACGGTAGCTGGCTCGGCTCGTCGCGGAGCGTGAACCCGGCTCCTCCCTTGTCGTCGCTCCGGGGATCCCCGCTGTAGGCCGCTTCCCCCGGTACGACCCGGTAGAACGTCAACCCGTCGAAGAAGCCCTGGCGTGCGAGAGTGGTGAAGCTCTCCGCGGTCAACGGCGCGTCCAGCACGGCGAGCTCGATCTCGATGGTGCCGCGAGCCGTCTCGATGTAGACGTGCGGCGATACCTGCGGATTCGTCAGATGCGGAGCGGCGTGGTCCACACGTCGCAGCCCCTGCGCCGGCCGGATCGCCGCCGCGGGATCCGACTCCGGATCCAGGCGGGCGAGATGCTCCGCCGCGCGGACGCGAACCGGCCAGTCCCGGTCTACCAGCGCCGCGCCGAGCGTCTCCTGCGCCATATCGCCGCCGTACGCGGCCAGCGCATCGACGATCGCGGCACGGGCCAGGAACGATGCGTCCGGCTCGGCCGCTTCGTAGGCGGCGGCGAGCGCAGCCTCGGCGCCCGGCGGCCGCAGCTCCCCCAGCAGGCGCGCTGCGGTGGCGCGAACGACGACGTCGGGCGTCTCCAGCCGGTCGAGCAGCAGGCTCGCTGTCCCGGTCGGCTCTCCGGCGGCCAGCGCGTCGAGCACGGCCGGCAGAACCCGCTGGTCTTCGTCGTTCAGCATCGCCTCCAGCGTGGCTCCGGCCGCCTCCGGGCCGGCGTGGCCGAGGCCTTCGGCGGCGGCCGCCCGGACCCGCCAGTCGGGATCCGAACCGAGGCCGGACAGGACGAGCAGGAACCGTTCCGGGTCCACCCGCGAAAGCGCCCGGACCGAAGCGGCTCGCAGCGGCGGCCACGGGTGTCCCAGCAATTCGACGAAAACCTCGATCGACGCCCGGCTCGCATGATTCGCCAGCGCGTCCACCGCCGCCCGGCGGAGCTGCCGATCCAGCCCCCTGATGCGAACGAAGCGGTCGAGCTCCTCCGCGGCGCGCGGATCGTCCATCTCCCCGAGCGCCCGGAGGGCACTGAGCACCACTGCCCGGCCTCGGCGCTCCAGGCTGAGCAGGTCGGTGAGCGCTTCGGTTCCACCCGGATCGGCCAGCCTGCCGAGTCCCTCGGCCGCGAGGGCCACGCCGACGCTGCCCCCGACGCCCGCGAGGGTCGCGAGCGCGGGCAGGGCCCGCTCGTCTCCCGTGCTCCCCAATGCGTAAGCGACCGGCCACCACCAGAGGACCGGCCGCGAATCCTCGCCGAGCACGGCTTCGGCCAGCGGCTCGAACGCCTGCAGCTCGCCGAGCGCGTAGACGCCGAGCCTGAAGGCCTCGACCGAGGCGCCCTGCGGGTACGTCATGTCGTCCGGGTCGAGGTCGTACGCCGACGTCACATGGCGTCGAACCATGGCTCCGATCGCCGGGGCGGCGGAGTCGGCGCCGAGTCGGGCCAGCGCCTGCGCCGCGCGGCCCTGGACGGGAGGCGCGGGATCGTCGAGGGCGTCGACGAGAACGTCCACCGCACCCGGGTCGCCGATCAGGCCCAGGCCGAACGCCGCCATCTGGCGCACCTCCGGCTCCGGGTCCGCCAACAGCCCGGCCAGCGCGTCGACGCCGGCCGTGAGCCCGACGCGCCCGACGGCCAGCGCCGCCCTGCGCCGCAGGTGCGCTTCCGGCGCCTCGAGCAGGGCCAGCAGATCCGCGCGAGGCGGAACGGGACCGGTCGCCGGCGGCGGCGAAACGGCGGCGCCGGGAGCGGGCGCCGGATCGGCGAGCCGGCGCTCATCCTCGAGCCTCAGGATCCAGGACATGAGATCCGCGGGCTCGGGAGAACGCGGGGCGGCAACGGGCGGCGAGGACGCGCACCCCGCGACGAAAACGAGACAGGCGGCCAGCGATGCGCGCTGCATGGGAACGATGTCGGCGAGCGCCGCCATCATAGCACGCGCATTGTCTATACTCGCGTGAGGTGGACTTTCGGCATATCGCGATCGAGGGCCCGATAGCCGTCGGCAAGGGCGCCCTCACCGAGCGTCTCGCGGCGCGGCTCGACGCCGGAGTGATTCTGGACGACACGGAGAACCCGTTCCTCGCCGATTTCCATGCAGGCCGCGCCGGCGCGGCCTTCCAGGCCCAGCTCTTCTCCCTGCTGGCGCGCCATCGGCAGCAGATCGGGCTGCGGCAGTCCGATCTCTTCAACCGCCTGACCATCTCCGACTACCTGTTCGACAAGGACAAGATCTACGCGCACCTCAACCTCGACGACAACGAGCTCTTCATCTATCAGCGGCTCTACGACCTGCTGGCGCCGGACATCGTCGCGCCGGACCTCGTGATCTACCTCCAGACCCCCACCGACCTCCTGCGGCAGCGGGCGCGCGCCCGGGCTGGGGGCGGCGACACCGAAGCCGCGCCGGGTGACCGCTATCTCGGCGAGCTGAACGAGGCCTACCATCACTTCTTCTTTCACTACACCGCTACACCCTTGCTGGTAGTGGAGATGTCCGATTCGGATCGCGCGTGGGGCGAGCCGGCGCTCGACGATCTGTTGAAGCAGATCGAGGGCATGGGCGGCCGCACGCGGTACTACGTGCCGCGCATGGCCGTGTAGCGGCGCCGTCTGCCACGGGAACGGATCCGTCGCATGGTCATCCGGTCGCCCGCCGGCCCGCAGCCCGAGGATCCGCTCTCCTATCTCTTCGGCCTGCAGCGGTTCGGCATCAAGCTCGGCCTCGGGAACATGCACGCGCTCACCGCGGCGCTCGCGCATCCGGAACGGCACTTCCGGTCGGTGCTGATCGCGGGCACCAACGGCAAGGGCTCGGTGGCCGCGATGGTGGAGCGGGGGCTGCGCGCGGCGGGATGCTCCACCGGTCTCTACACTTCGCCGCACCTGATCGATCTCAGCGAACGGTTCGCCCTCGACGGCCGTGCCGTGGACCACGCCGTCCTCCTGAAGGAAGCGGAGCATCTCCGGACGACGATCGAGCGGCTCCGCGCATCCGGACGGCTCACCCATCCACCCACGTTCTTCGAGGCGACCACGGCTCTGGCGCTCTCCCTCTTCCGGCGCCGGGAGATCGACATCGCGGTCCTCGAGGTGGGCATGGGCGGCCGCTTCGACGCCACGAACGTGGTGCACCCGCAGGCCGTCGGCATCCCGTCCATCGATCTCGATCATCAACAGCACCTGGGTGCGACGCTTGCCGAGATCGCCTTCGAGAAGGCGGGCGTCATCAAGCCGCACACCGTGGTCGTGAGCGCGGAGGAGAAGACGGAGGCACGCGACGTGCTGCTGCGGGCGGCGGCCGCGCGGGGCGCCCGGTTCATCGACGCCGGGGCGGAGGTGGACGCGCGCTGGCGCATCGACGCCGGGGTCACCCGGATCGAGAAGCTGAGCACGCCCCGCGCGAGCTACGGTCCCCTGCGCTTCGCGCTGCGAGGACGGCACCAGCTCCGGAACGCGGCGGTGGCGGTGCGACTGCTGGAAGAGCTGTCGCCTGTCGGGGGGCCATCGACCCGCGCCGCGATCGAGGAGGCCCTCGCGAGCGTGCGGTGGCGCGGACGCCTGGAATGGGTCGACTGCGCCGCCGGACGGCGCATCCTCGTCGACCCGGCCCACAACGTGGCCGCCGCCGAGGCCCTCGGCGCCTACGTGACCGAGATCTGCCCCGCCGGCCTGCCTTTCGTGTTCGGGACGCTCTCCGACAAGGACGGGGCCGGCATGCTGGCCGCGCTCGGCAACGCCGTGAGCAGGATCATCTGCTCCCCGATCGCCAACCCGCGAGGGAGGCCCGTGCGCGATCTCGCCGCCGCGGCTCGCTCCACCCGGCCCGACGTGCCGGTCGAGCTCGCCGCCTCGCCGGTCGCCGCGCTCGCTTCCGCCTGGCGGACCGGACCCCTGGCGGTGGTCGCCGGCTCGATGTATCTCGTGGGCGAGGTCCTGCACGAGTTCGACCGGGGCGGCCTCGGCCCGCGGGCCGGTCCCGAGCGGGAGTAGAATCAGTTGCTGGATGCGCGCAGTGCCGGGAACCCGTGATCACCCCCGCTTTTCCGCCGGCCGCGCGCGACCGTCGTCCGGGGTGCGATTCTCTCTGGCCGGCCTGCTGGCGATCGTGCTGCTCCCCGATGCAGCGGCGGCGCAGCTCCTTTCGAGTCTGCCTTTCGACCACAGGCAGTTCAATCTGCAGATGATCAGCGCCGACCACCTGCGCCTGACCGGAGAGGTGGAGCTCGAAGGCGACACTTTCGACTTCTACGCCGACCAGGTCGACATCTACCTGGACGACCCGGAAGAAGCGCCGGAGGACTCCGCGAGCGAAACGCCACCCGCCGACGGCGCCGTTCCGGACAACGAAGATCCGGCCGGCGACGACGCGAGCGACGGGAACGAGACGCCCGCGCTCCGGCTGGTCGCCTCCGGCAACGTCGTCTTTTCCGCGCCCGAGGTCCGTCTCTCCGCGGATCGGGTGGAGTACTGGACCGACGATCAGCGAGCGGTGTTCCACGAGGCGCACGGCTGGATCGACCTGGGCGAGGAGGTCGATCGGAGCATGTTCGGGACCCAGGAGCCGGACCTGCTCTTCCATGGTCAGATGATCGAGCGGATCGGTCCGCGGAGCTACCGGATCACCAGGGGCGCGTTCACGAGCTGTCTCCAGCCGACGCCGCGGTGGCAGCTCGTCGCGACGTCGCTGACCCTCAACCTCGACAGCTACGCCTGGATCCTGCACCCGGTGCTCAAGGTGAAGGGCGTGCCGGTGTTCTACATGCCGGGCCTGCTGTACCCGATCCAGGAGGACGGCCGCGCCACCGGCTTCCTGATGCCGACGTTCGGGGCCTCGACCTATCAGGGATCGAGCCTCAGCAACGCCTTCTTCTGGGCGATCGACCGGAGCCAGGACGCGACGCTCTATTACGACTGGTTCACGCAGCACGGCGGCGACGGGCGCGGCGCCGAGTACCGCTACACGCGCGGCGGAGGGTCGCAGGGCGACTTTCGCATGTACCGCCTCAACGAGCCGGAAGCCGAGATCGCGTACCAGGGCGACACGCGCACCCGTCCGGAACGGCGGAGCTACGAGTTCCGGGGCAACGCGCGTCAGGGGCTTCCCGGCGACTGGACCGCGCGGGCCCAGGTGGACTACTTCACCGACATCACCGTCCGCCAGACCTATCACACGAACGTCTTCGACGCCTCGAACTCGCGGCGCACCGCGTCGGGCAACGTCAGCGGGCCGGTAGGGGAATACGAGCTGAGCGGCACCTACGACCTCAACGAGACCTTCTTCGGCGGCACCGACTCGGCGCTCAACGGCGCCGGTCCGCGCATCGGGTTCGGCCGCGGCAAGACCGAGCTCTTCGGAACCCCGCTGTACTTTTCCTTCGACGCCGAGTACGCCCGTCTGCTCAGACAGTCTCGCCGGGTGCGGAACGAGGTGGCCCAGGAGGTCGATTCCGGGCTCAGCCGTTTCGATCTGTACCCGGTGCTGCAGATTCCCTTCAACCGCTGGCCGTTCCTGAAGATCGACTCCACCGCGGCCTGGCGAGCCACCTACTGGGACGAGAGCCTCGTCGACATGCCCGAAACCGCCGCCTCGACGGGCGGCAGGGAACAGGTCGCGGTCGGCGTGGGCCGTCAGTTCTACGAGCTGTCGACGCGCGCGACCGGTCCCTCGTTCGTCAAGATATGGGACACGCCGGACAGCGGGTACTCCGAACGGATGAAGCACCTCATCGAGCCGTGGACGGGCATCTCGCGCGTCAGCGCCATCGACGACTTCGATCGCATCGTCCGCATCGAGGGCATCGATTCCATCGTCGGCAACGTCTGGCGGGTCGAGTACGGGCTCGACACCCGACTCTACGCCAGGGTCTTCGAGGGCGGACCGGAATCGGTGGCGAGGGAGATCCTCTCCGCGTCCGTGACCCAGAGCTACTACACCGACGAGAACGCCGCGCAATACGACCGCAGCTTCCGGACGAGCTTCAGCGGTACGCCGCCGAGCAACTTTTCGCCGATGTCGGTGATCGTGCGCGCCGAGCCCACGCGCGAGATCGGCGGCACGTTGCGCATGGAGTTCGACCCGGACTTCGCACGCCGCGCGTACGTGCCTCTGTTGCGCGCCGGAGCGATGCGGACCATTTCCGCGGAGGGAAGCTACGAGGTCGGCGGCTGGCTCTCGACGAACGGAGGTTGGAGCCAGCGCCGCTTCATCGAAGGCCTCCCCGGATTCGACAACCTTGCCCGACTGGACAACTACATCAACTCCTCGACGTCGTTCCGCACGTCGGACAACGGGTTCGGCGGCCTGTACAACTTCAACTACGACATCCGGCGCGGGCGGTTCCTGGCCCAGATGATCCGCCTCTACTACAACGCACAGTGCTGCGGCCTGCGCGTGGACTACCAGGTGTTCAACTTCGAGGGACTCGGAAGCCGGGCACTCGTCGAGCGGGACCAGCGCGTCACCGTGTCGTTCACGCTGGCCGGCCTGGGAACGTTCACCAACAACTTCGGCGGCACCGGAGGCCGCTACCGGTAGCGTACCGTCCGGCGCCGCCGGGCATCGCGAGGCGCCGATGACTCAGCGCGTGCTGGTGACCGGGGCGGCCGGCTTCGTCGGCAGCCATCTCGTCGCGCTGCTCGGCGCCGAACCGCCGGCGCCGCACGTGGTCGGTTGGCGGCGCCCGAACCCGGACGGCGACAAGGCTCGGCGCCCCGCTTCGGACAGTCCGGCGCGGCGCTCCTTCAGGGCGGTCGACGTCCTCGATGCCGCCGCCGTGCACCGCGCCGTCGAAGAGCTGGAGCCCGACCAGGTCTACCACTGCGCCGGAGCCGCCGCCGTTGCCGGGTCCTGGAACGCCCGCGTCTCGACGCTGCGGACCAACGTCATCGGAACCGAGCATCTGCTCGCGGCGATCGAACGCGCCGCTCCATCGGCCCGGGTCCTCATCCCCGGCTCGGCGCTCGTCTATCGCCCGGGGAGCGGCGCGCTCGCCGAGGACGCGGAGATCGGTCCCGCGAGCCCCTACGGCCTGAGCAAGCTGGCGCAGGAGATGCTGGCCGCACGCTACGCCGCAGGCGGCCTCGGCGTCATTCGGACACGCTCCTTCACGCATATCGGCCCCGGCCAGGACCCTTCGTACGCCGCCTCGAGCTTCGCGCGACAGATCGCGCGCGTCGAAGCCGGCCTCGCAGAGCCCGCCCTGTCGGTGGGGGACCTGGACCCTCGACGCGACCTGCTCGACGTTCGCGACACGGTCCGCGCCTACCGTGACCTCATGGAGCGCGGCACGCCGGGCGCCGTCTACAACGTCTGCTCGGGCGCCGCTCACCCCATGCGCGAGGTTCTCGAGAGGCTCGTCTCCCTGACGGCCGTCCCGATCGAAGTGCGCGTCGACCCCGCGCGGCTGCGCCCGAGCGACTACCCGGTACTGTGCGGCGACCGCACGCGAATCACGGCGGACGTCGGCTGGGCGCCGCGCATCCCGCTGTCCGAGACCCTCCGCGACCTCCTGGACCACTGGCGCGCCAAGGTCGGCTGACTCCGAGGGAAGGGGTCGCCCCGCCGGCAGTTGACGGCCGCAGGCTCTCCGTGCCAGGATGAAGGCGAACAAAATACGAACGTGCGCATGGTGAACCAGCCGAGGCTCTTCGATCTCGCAGGGCGGCCGACGACGCGGGCGGTGGCCCGCGCCGTCCGTGAAGCCGGAGTCGGCGGCCTCCCCGGCGGCGTCCGACGGGGGGACAACACCGTCTACCAGGAAATCGTCTGCCGTTCGGCCCTCAACCGGGTGGAGGGCATGCCGTTCCGCTGGACGCTCAACCCGTACCGCGGATGCACGCACGGCTGCCACTATTGTTTCGCCCGCCGTTACCAGTCGCAGTTGGAGCTCGGCGCGGGCGACGACTTCTCCTCGGTGGTGCTCGTCAAGAGCAATTTCCCGGACGTGCTGGCGCGCGAGTTGTCCAGACGGCCGCTCGACGGCCAGATGGTCGCCCTCGGCACGGCCACCGATCCCTATCAACCCATAGAAGGCCGGTACCGGCTCACGCGAAGGACCCTGTCGGTCCTGATCCCCCACGCGACGCCGGTCGGGCTGATCACGAAGGGAACGCTGGTCGTCCGCGACACCGACCTGCTGGTGGAGCTTTCGCGCCGCACTCGTTGCACCGTGACGTTCAGCCTCCCGACGGTCGACGTCGACGCCTGGCGGTCTCTCGAGCCGGGCACGGCGCACCCGCTGCAGAGACTACGCGCCGTACGCCGGCTGCGCGACGCGGGAGTCGACGCCGGCGTGCTGATGGCGCCGATCGTCCCCGGCATCAGCTCGCATCCGGCCAGGATCGAGCGGACGCTGAAGGCGATCGCAGACAGCGGCGCGAGCCATGTCGGTGCGCTTCTGCTGCATCTGGAGGGAGACACGCGCCGGCACTTTCTCCGGTTCCTCTCGCGCGAGTACCCGCACCTCGTCGCGGGGTACGGCCGCCTCTACGCCGGCAAGCACGCGTCGGCGTCCTACGCGACGCGCTTCCGGACCGTCATGGGAGCCCTGATGGCGAAGTACGGGCTGGAACGGAAGGGGCAGCGGGGTCCCGAGCAGCGCACCTCCCGCCCATCGATCTCCGACCGGAGCCGGCCGCACCAGTACGGCCTCGGTTTCCTCCCGGAATCCCTCAGACCGTTCCCAGCAGCGCGCGGATACGCTGCTCCGTCGGCGGGTGGGTGCTGAAGAGCGACATGATGCCGCGGCCCGACAGCGGCATCATGATGAACATGTGCGCCGTAGCCGGATTCGCGTCGAGCGGAATCCGCTGCTGGGCCGCGTCGATCTTCTTCAGCGCGCCGGCCAGACCGTAGGGATTGCCGGCGATGGCGACCGCGCCCCGGTCGGCCGCGAACTCCCGGGAACGGGAAATCGCCGCCTGGATCAGCATCGCGGCGAGCGGCGCGACGATGATCGTCGCCAGCAGGGCAAGCGGATTGGAGCCCTCCTCGTCATCTCGCCCGAACCCGCCGAAGATCGCGGCGAACTGGGCCATGCGAGCCACCATCATGATCGTGGCGGCCACGGTGGCGGCAATCGAGCTGATCAGTATGTCGCGGTGCTTCACGTGCGCGAGCTCGTGCGCGATCACCCCCTCGATCTCCGGCTCGTCGAGAAACCGGAGCAGGCCCGTGGTCGCCGCCACCGCCGCGTGCCGCGGATTCCGCCCCGTGGCGAACGCGTTGGGAGAGTCGTCGGGGATGACGAAGACCCTCGGCATCGGCAGGTTGGCGCTCTGCGCCAGGCGCGCCGTGATCCGGTGCAGCGGGTGCTCCGGACCGACCGGCTCCGCGCGGTACATCCTGAGCACGATCCGGTCCGAGAACCAGTACGAGCCGAAGTTCATCGCCACGGCGATGACGAAAGCGAACATCAGGCCGCTCGAGCCGCCCAACCACTCGCCGAGCGCGAGCAGCAGGCCGCTGAGCAGACCGAGCAGCAGAACGGTCTTGACGGTGTTTCCCATCCGATCCTCCTGGATCGATTCTACGGCACAGACTCGCGGCCGGACCCGGAGCGCGCGATCAACTCGGCCAGCAGTGCGGCGCGCCACGTGAGGTCGGCGGTGACGACGTGCTCGTCGAGCGCGTGCGCCCCGTCGCCCACCGCACCCAGCCCATCGAGAGTAGGGACGCCGAGCGCGCCGGTGAAGTTCCCGTCGGAGCCGCCGCCGGTGGTTCCTTCGCCCAGGTCCCGTCCCATCTCGGCCGCGATCGACCGGGCGACGTCGTAGAGGCGGGCCACTTCCTCCGTGCGCTCGAACGGCGGCCGAGAGAATCCGCCGCCGACCTCCAGGCTCGTCCCTTCCAGCACCGGCCGCAGCGCCTGCATGCTGCGCTCGAGTCGGCGCGCGTCCTCCATCGTCGCCGCGCGGGCGTCGATGACCGCCCGGGCGTGCTCGGCCACGACGTTGGGCCGGTCTCCCCCCTCGATGACCCCGACGTTCAGCGTCACGCCGAGCCCGTGATCGCGGAGCGCCCCGACCGCCCGGATCTGGGCGGCCAGCTCGTCTATGGCGCTCGCGCCCCGCGTCGGATCGATGCCGGCGTGCGCCGGGACGCCGCGCACCCGCAGCTCGAACTCTCCGCATCCCTTGCGGCCGGTCTTCACCGCCCCGCCCGGCAGCGCAGGCTCCAGCACGAAGACGGCGCTGGCCCCGCGGGCCTCCTCTTCGACCAGGCCGCGGGAAGAACGGCTGCCGCGCTCCTCGTCCGCCGTCCACAGCATGACCACCCGGAGATCGTCCAGGCGGCCGGCCGCGGCCAGCGCCCGGACGGCCAGCATCCCGATGGCGATGCCCGCCTTCATGTCGAACACGCCGGGTCCGTACAGGCGGCCGTCGGACTCGCGCAGCGGCATGCGTTCGAGCTGCCCGACCGGCCACACCGTATCGAAGTGCCCGAGCAGCATGACCTGCCGCGCCGCCGACGAGGAGCCGAAGGTCGCCCGCAGATGGGCGCCGCTGGTGGGCGACGGAATGCGCTCGACCGCGCCCCCCATCTCGCCGAGGCGCTGCGCCAGCCGCTCTCCGCAGCGATCGACCGCGGCCGGCTCGGTGGTGGGCGACTCCAGTCGCACCAGCTCGCTCAGCACGCCGATCAGCCATTCGCGACGACTGTTGCAGAACTCACGCAGGGTCGGCATGCGTCATAATACGACCGTGAGGTACACGAGCGCTCCGAGCGTCGCGTTGGCGCTGTTGCTGGTCAGTGCGGCGGCCGTTCCGCTGCCGGCGCAGCGCCGACCCGTTCCACGGCCGTTTCCCACCCCGGAGACCGCGCCCGCGCGAGCTCCGTCCACGCCGGTGCTCGACGGGGCGGCACCGGCCGCGGCGACGAACGTCGACGTCCCGACCGAGGCGACGCTGGGTGTACCCGTGTACCCGAGCGCGCGGTACATCACGTCGTACGATGCCGGACGCGGTCAGCGCTTCCACCTGTTCGGGACGAACGCCCGGTTCGACGACATGGTGCGCTACTACTCGGCGCGGTTGCGCGAACGCGGGCGTCGGGTGTACGACGTTCCGCCGATCCACCAGTTCGAGACGGCGCGGTTCCGCGACCGAGAGATGGATTTCCGGCCGAGCGTCACGATCAAGGACTACACCTGGGGCGGAGCCGCCGGCTACATCGACCCGACGCCCGGCGGCGGGGAGCCGACCATCTTCCCGACGATCATCCAGATCACGACCCTGCCCGAGCGTACGGCGAACCGCTTGCGGTGACGGGCGCCGGCTCACGGACCGCCCGGAGCGGGGCGGCCACCTACTTCGCGGGGACGTAGATCTCGCGCCGCTCGCGGAATTCGGCCGACTTCTCGTCGAGCCCGACCTCGACCGCCTGCTCTTCACCCACGCCCCGTTCGGCCGCGAAATCCCGAATCTGCTGGGTAATCTCCATGCTGCAGAACTTCGGCCCGCACATCGAGCAGAAGTGGGCGACCTTGGCGCCGTCGGCGGGCAGCGTCTCGTCGTGGTAGGCCCGCGCGGTCACCGGGTCGAGCGCGAGGTTGAACTGATCCTCCCAGCGGAACTCGAAGCGGGCCTTCGATAGTGCGTCGTCCCAGGCCTGGGCGCGCGGATGCCCCTTGGCGAGGTCCGCGGCGTGGGCGGCGATCTTGTAGGCGATGACCCCGGCCTTGACGTCGTCCCGGTTCGGGAGCCCGAGGTGTTCCTTGGGAGTGACGTAACAGAGCATCGCCGTGCCGTACCAGCCGATCATGGCGGCGCCGATGGCCGACGTCAGGTGGTCGTAGCCCGGAGCGATGTCGGTCGTCAGCGGGCCCAGCGTATAGAAGGGCGCCTCTTCGCACCACTCGAGCTGCTTCTCCATGTTCTCGCGAATCAGGTGCATCGGGACGTGGCCCGGCCCCTCGTTCATCACCTGCACGTCGTGCTCCCAGGCGATGCGGGTCAGCTCGCCCTGGGTGCGCAACTCGGCGAACTGCGCCTCGTCGTTGGCGTCCGCGATGGAGCCGGGCCGCAGGCCGTCCCCCAGCGAGAACGAGACGTCGTAGGCCTGCATGATCTCGCAGATCTCGCGGAAATGCGTGTACGCGAAGTTCTCCCGGTGGTGCGCGAGACACCACTTGGCGTGGATCGACCCGCCGCGCGACACGATGCCGGTCAACCGTCCCGCCGTCATGGGCACATACCGCAGCAGCACGCCGGCGTGCACCGTGAAGTAGTCGACGCCCTGCTCCGCCT
>WTGR01000149.1 GCA_011523485.1 Acidobacteriota bacterium | reverse complement strand
ACCCCTCCGGCGTCGCGCTGGCGCTGCACACCGCCTGCCGGCAGGCCATCGCCGAAGGCGTGTCCCAGCGCGAGGACCCCGCCATCCGGCTGATCGGCCTGCAGCTCGCGTATCTGCTCCAGGTCGACCGCATTCTCGATACCGAGGAATACGGCCGCCTCATCGAGCACTGCCGGGCTCGTGCCGAGGAGCGCGAACGCGGCGCCGGGGCGGAGATCGCGGCATGAGTCCGCATGAACGGTCCGGACCGGGTTTCGACGACATGCCGTTCTTCGACATGCCTGCGCCGCCCGCCTCGGTGCGGGAGGCGGCGCAGCACCGCCGGCTCCAGTCGCGCTTCCTGCGCGCCGGACCCGAGGCGGTCGACGACCGCGATCTGCTCGAACTGCTGCTGTCCGGCTGCCGCGCGGTCCCGGACGCCGGTGGCCTCGCCGCCGGTCTGCTTGAGGTCTTCGGCACGGCGCCCCGCGTCCTCGCCGCGCGGCCGGACCGGCTGCGCGCCGTGCCCGGTCTCTCCAGAGACGCCATCGCCGCCCTCAAGGCGGCCGAGGCGCTCGGCATCCGCATGGCCCGGGAGGAGGTACCCGACGCCGTGCGCCCGTTCTTCGGCAGCTACGACAAGGTGATCGAGTACTGCCGCACGCTCTCCGGGCACCGCGAGGTGGAAGAGTTCAGAGTGCTCTACCTGAACCGCAAGAACCGGTTGATCGCCGACGAGCTGCATCAGCGCGGCACGGTCTGCCACACCCCGGTCTATCCCCGGGAGATCTGTGTCCGCGCGCTGGAGCTCCAGGCGAGCGCCCTTATTGCGCTACACGACCATCCGTCGGGCGATCCGGAAGCCTCCAGGGCGGACATCGACATGACGCGGCGCATCAAGGACGCCCTGAAGACCATCGACGTCACGCTGCTCGATCACATCGTCATCACGCCGGCTGGCTCGGTCAGCTTTCAGCAGCGCGGTTTGCTCTGAACGTGGGTCCTCTTCAGCTCCGGCAGCCCCGCCCCCTGACTGGCTCGCGTCGAACCGTCAGCGTCGCGGCGAGCGCCAGCGGCCCCCGCCACCGGTATTCCTGGATCTGCACAATGCTGCGAAGGCGCCAAGCTTGTTCCGGCGGTCACCTGAAACCGTATCGGGAGAAGAACTGAAACCAGTATGCGACAGCGCGATCCATCGCGTCCTCGAAATCGACCCTCGTTCCGTCGGTCAGCTCGATTTCAAGGCGCGATACGTCGAAGTCGCGGCTGAAGTCCCTTGAGAACGCGCCGCGGTGATGCCTGGCTTCCCTGACCTGTCCATTATTTCGGAGACTTTCTCCGTGCTTGGACGCGTTGCAGATGACTTCGAGATGGGCGAGTTCGGGACAAGCACCCCTCACGTGCCCTTGAAAGTCGCTCAGTCCGGCGAAGGGGAGACTCACGGCATGCTCATCGAAGACATGCTCGCAGAGATGCCAGGCCTTGATCGCACAGTCTCTCGCCAAGTCCTCATTGAGATCGTCCTTCTTGAATCTCTCGACCGCATCCTCGAGCGCCGCCAAAGCCAAATCCGCATCCAGACCGAACGATCGTGACATCCGCCAACGTCTCCCTTCGCACGACGGCCAGCCCAGGTTCCGGCCTGATCCGCCGCTCCGTTTCAACGCCCTGCCAACGTGCCTTCCGGCGCTCCGGATTCGTGGAGCTCCCGCAGCGCCGCCCCCGCGGGCTTCCCAGGACGATACCTCCGGGATTCATGTGCAGAGCGTTCCCCTTCGCAACCCTGCCAATGATCTTCTGCACCGCGCCGTGCCCCTCTCCCTAGCCTGATCCGCATTCCGCGTCGAACGAATGGGGCCAGTCGAGTGTCCCTAGGCCTGTAATCCCCGCCTGGCTGCACTGAACCGCCGCCTCTTCCCGGCTCCGTGCCTCGCGCCGGCGCGAGTCCGGACAGCCGGCGCCGGGCAGGCCGGCGCGGGAGGAGTCGTTCCGCGCTGAACGCCTGCCCGCCCCTTTCCAGCCCGGAGACCGCCCATGCTTCACAGGATCACCGGCCGCGCGACCAAGTGCGGCCCGTCGGCGATTTCCGCGATCGCCGGCGTGCCGACCCACGAGGCCGCCGCCGTCATTCGCCGCCTCTACGACCGGACCGCCGTCAACGGCGTCTTCACCGACGAGCTCGCCGCCGCGCTCGCGGAGTTCGGCTGGAGGTCGGATTACGCCCTCCGCCATCCGAAGTACCGCGACCAACGCTTCGCGCGCCGCGAGGAGGCCTGGCAGCGCATCTTCGCCGACGTCCCCTTCGATGTCCGCGCGATCAGCCTCGGGACGTTCCTCGACGCCGCGCCCGCCGGAACGTGGGCGATTTCGGCGAGCCAGCATTTCGTGGCGTATGCCGACGGTTTCGTCGCCGACTCCGGTGCCTGGCTCTCGCGCAAACCGGATCCCTGGCATCGCGCCAATCCCGGCCACGACCGTGTCGCGCTCAGGCGCGTCCGCGAGGCCGTCCGGTTCGTCCGCATGGCGCCGGGCGATTCCATTCGCCACATGCGCCCGGAAGGGAGCTGAGCCATGCCGAGGATCATCGAAACCACGGTCTACACCATCGACGAGCTTTCCGGCGTCGCGAAGGAGAACGCCCGCATCTGGTATCGCGACCAGGGCCTGCACGACGAGTGGTACGACTTCGTCTACGAGGACTTCGGGACGATCTGCGAAATCCTCGGTATCGCGCTCGCCACCGTCCCGGTTCGCCTCTATGGCGGCGGAACCCGGGACAAGCCCCAGGTGCATTTTTCCGGCTTCGCCAGCCAGGGCGACGGAGCGTCCTTCTTCGGCACGTATCGCCACGCCCGAGGCGCGTGCAGGGCCATCCGCGCCCATGCGCCCAAGGACGAGGAACTGCACCGAATCGCAGACGGGCTCCACGCGGCGCAGCGAAGGAACTTCTGGCAGTTGACGGCCGGGATCAGGCAGCAGGGCCGCTATTGCCACGAATATTCGATGGCGATCGAGGTCGAACGCGACAGCCCGACCTGGCAGCCCATGACGGACGGCGCCGAGGACGCCGTGATCGAGGCGCTGCGCGACCTCGCGCGCTGGCTCTACCGCCAGCTCCGGGCCGAATACGAGCACGTGACCTCCGACGAGACCGTCGACGAGATCGTCGCGGCCAACGGCCTGACCTTCACGGCCGACGGCACCCGGTTCGGCTGATCCGCCCCGCCTGATTCTTCCTCCCGTTTCCTGAATCCGTTCCCCGGCCGCGCTCCGGTCCGGTTTCGCCGTCGCGCGCCCCGCCGGCGGGAGTCCGGCCAGCCGGTCCGGGGCGGTCCGGCGAGCCGGCGCGGGAGGACCCGTGCCGCGCCGCGCACCTGCCGGCCCGACCCCTTCCAGCACGGAGACTGCCCATGCTCGACGCCCATCCGGCGCCGGATCCGCTCGCGCGTCCGCCCCTTCCCGCCACCATCGATCCGCCCGCATCGCCGGCCCGTCCGATCCAGGGCGATGCCATCTTCGCCGCGGCCCGGACCCTGCTGCCGGTCCTGGAGGCCGGCAAGACGCTCGATGCTGCGATCCTCCGGGACGCCATGACCGGGGCCTTCGGCGCCTCGGACTCCGCCGGCGCCTGGGTCTGGAAGGACGCCTACGAGGCCGCCGAGGCGGCGTGCGTGCTGTTCCTGCAGCGCTACGGCCGGGGCATGCGCCGTACCTGCGGCGCCGGGCCGGACGGGCCGCGCCGCATGCTGGCGATGCTGGACGCAGTTGCGGCGCTGGAGCCCTCGCACACCAGGCGCTCCGAGGAACAGGTCCGGCTCCAGCAGTTCTCGACCCCGCTGCCGCTCGCCTACGCGGCATTGCAGGCCGCCGCGATCCGGCCGGGCGATACCGTGCTGGAGCCCTCGGCCGGCACCGGCATGCTGGCGGTGATGGCGGAATGTGCCCTCGGGGAGAGCGTCCCCGGCAATCTCCATCTCAACGAAATCGCGCAGACGCGGGCACGGCTTCTGACCCGGCTGTTTCCGCGGGCGGTCGTCACCGCCTTCAACGCGGAGGCCATCGCCGACCGGCTGCGGGACGTCCGGCCGACCGTCGTGCTGATGAACCCGCCCTTCTCGGCGACGCCCGGGGTCGACCGCATCCGTCACGACGCCGACCTCCGCCATGTCCGCTCCGCCTTCTCGATGCTCCCCCCGGGCGGGCGGCTGGTCACCATCACTTCCGCGCACTGCGTGCCCGGCGACCCGGCCTGGACCAACGCCCTGGACCGCATGAATCCGCCGGCGCGCTGCGTCTTCACCATGGCGATCGACGGGCGCGCCTACGCGCGGCGCGGCACCGGCTTCGA
>WTGR01000663.1 GCA_011523485.1 Acidobacteriota bacterium | reverse complement strand
CGTCCCGCGGAGGACTTCGCCGGCGTCACCATCGAGTACGAGGCGGACGACGGGACGCCGCTCATCGGCGAGGCGAGCACGTCGTGGAGCTACGTCGGCGCCGGGCTGCGGCTGAACATGGAGCTGCTCGGTCCCGAGTACTCGCTGGCCGTCAACTCGCTCGACAGCGGCGTGAAGCTGTTCTTCAGCCGCGAGGTGCGCGGCGCGGCGGGCGAGGACCTGGTGGAGAAGCAGAATGCCGAGGTCGGATCGATGCCGCTGGTGGTCGACGAGACGGCCGAGTACGGCTACACGGCGGAGAACCGGCACATGGTCCGGGCGTTTCTGCGGGGGGAGACACCGGGCCTGACCTTCGACGACGGGGTCGAGGTGGTCGAGCTGCTGATGACCGCCTACATGAGCGCCGAGCAGGGCCGGACGCTGCCGTTCCGGCCCGAGGGACTCGACGCGTTCGTGCCGGCGGTGGCGCGGGGCGCCTGGACGGGACAGGGCAGGCGGTGATGCGGTCGGCCGGTCGGGACGGGAGTGGACTCATGCAGATCATCACGCGTTGCAGTCCGGCCGGTGTTCCGGAAGCCCGCAAGTGCGGCGGCGCAGTCGAGCGGCGCTGCACGACGCCCGCGCTGCGCGGGTCCTCAATCGAACCCGCCCGATGTGCGTCCTCGACCAGCGCTGTGCGGGCGCCGGGATGGGCCATCGCCGGTTCGGTGGCTGACCAGTTGCGCGCCGTGGTTGGGCACCGCTCGACTCGCCTTTCCGGGCTGCTCGTGCTCGTCCTTGCCGCTTCGGGATGCATGCACGGCGACGACCGGGGCATGTCGCTCGATCCGGACGAGTTCATCGCCACCGCGCAGTTGCCGGACGACCTCCGTCTCGAGCTGGCCGCCGAGGAGCCCGCCGTCGTCGATCCGGTAGCGGTCGCGTTCGATGCCGACGGCCGGATGTTCGTGGTCGAGATGGGCGGCTACCCGATGCGGCCGGAAGGATCGCCGCCGCTGGGCCGGGTCAAGCGGCTGGTGGACGAGGACCTCGACGGCTACTACGAGACGTGGACGCTGTTCGCCGACGAACTGCCGTACCCGACGTCGGTCCTGCCGTGGCGCGACGGCGTGCTGGTGACCGCGCCGCCCGACATCCTGCACCTGCGCGACCCGGACGGCGACGGCGTGGCCGACACGCGCGACGTCCTGTTCACCGGCTTCCCGGTCGAGAACACGCAGCACAACATCAACGGGCTCACCTGGGGCATCGACAACTGGGTCTACGCCGCCAACGGCGGCAACCACGGCAGCGGTCATCCGGCCGGCCGGCCCGCGGCGGCCGTCTCGATTCGCGGCGCCGACTTCCGCTTCCGGCCCGACACCGGCGCGCTGGAGCCGTCGTTCGAGACCACGGGGGGACACGGCATCGCCTTCGACGCGTGGGGCCGGATGTTCGGCACCCACAACGTCAACCACATCCAGCACATGGTCTTCCCGATCCGACACCTGCGGGACAACCCGTGGCTGGTGCTGCCGACCACGCGCGACATGATCTCGGACCACGGCAGCTCGGCGCAGCTCTTCCAGGTGTCCGACGCCCAGACCCGCGTCAACAACCCGGATCAGTCCGGACACTTCTCCGGCGGCGCGGGCATCGGCTACTACGGCGGCACGGAGCTGCCGGCGGCCTACCAGGGCAGCCTCTTCGTCAACGACGTGGTGGTCAACGTCGTGCACCAGGACGTCCTGACGCCGGACGGGCCCAGCTTCACGGCGAGCCGCCGGGCCGCGGGCGTCGAGCTGCTGGCCGGGCGCGACAACTGGTTCCGGCCGGTCAGCGTGGTGACCGGTCCCGAGGGCGCCCTCTACGTCGTCGACATGCACCGCGAGGTCATCGAGCACCCGGAATGGATTCCGGATGCCGTCGAGGAGACGCTCGACCTGCGGGCCGGGGACGACAAGGGGCGCATCTACCGGATCGTCCCGCGGGAGGGGCTGCCGATGGTGCGCCCGGCGCTGGCCGGGGCCGATCTGCCGGCGCTCGTCGACGGTCTGGCGCATCCCGGCAAGTGGTGGCGCGAGACGGCCCAGCGACTTCTGGTGGAACGGGGCGACGCCGGCGCGGTGGAGCCGCTGCGCCGCGTGCTGGACGAAGGCGACGATCCGCTCGCGCGTCTGCACGCACTCTGGACGCTGCGGGAACTCGACGCGTTGCGGGTGGGCGATCTGCGCCGGGCGGTGCAGCTCGGGCCGGCGGGCCTGCGCGAGAGCGCCGCCGTGCTGGCCGGAGACTACCTGGACGATCCGGATGCCGTCGAGCTGGTCACGGAGCTGGTCGGCGACCAGGACGCACGCGTCCGCATGCAGGCGGTGTTGACGCTCGCCGGGACCAGCACGGGGCGCGTGCTGGAGGCGCTGCAGCGGGTTCTTCGGGAGGACGCGCACCACGACTGGACGCGCTACGCCGTGCTGGCCGCCATCGAGGACGGTCATGCGGAGGTCATCGAGGGGTTGCTCGCCGCGGGCGGCGGCCGTCGCGGGCCGGACCGCATGGCCGGGCTTCTGGACGCTGTCCGCCACCTCGCATCCATGGCCGTAGCCGCCGGGGGCGCGGACGACCTGCGCGGGTTGGCGGATCTGGCCGGCCGCCCGACGGTGGACGACGAACGGCGGGCCGCGCTGCTCGACGGGCTCGCCGACGGTCTGGAGCGCAACGACGAGCCGTCGAAGGCTGCCGGCCGCGTGTCCCGCGCGGTCTCCCGGCTGCTCGATTCCAGCCACGCGCAGGTCGTGCACGCGGCGCTGCGGGTCGTTTCCGCGGTCGGAGCGACGGATCTCCCCGCGGTCGACCGCGTGGTCGATCGCGCCCGCGCCCGCTCGCGGGACGAGTCGCTGGCCGTCGAGACGCGGGCGGCGGAGGTCGCACTGCTCGGCCTGGGTTCCTACGCGCAGGTTGGCGAGACGCTGCTGGCGCTGATGGAGCCGCAGGCGCCGCCGCGGCTGCAGGTCGAGGCGGCCCGCGCCCTGGCCGGGCTGGATGGCCCCGCCCGCGGTTTCCTCGCGCTCGACCGCTGGCGTCGCTACGCGCCGGCGGTCAAGGCGATCGTGCTGGACATGCTGCTGCGGAACCAGCCGCTCCACGTGGTCCTGATCGAGGCGCTGGAGGGCGGCGACCTGCGCGCCGGCGAGCTGGACCTCGACTTCGGGCAGCGTCGCCGGCTGTTGCGCCGCTCCACCGAGGACATCCACGCCCGGGCGGCCGCGTTCTTCACCGACGAGGAGTTCGGCAACCGGCAGGCGGTGGTCGACGAGTGGCTTCCGCAGGTGGTCGGCCGACGGGGCAGCGCCGAGCGCGGCGAAGCGCACTTCCGGAGCCTGTGCGCACAGTGCCACCGGTTCCGCGGCGCCGGCCATCCGGTCGGCCCGAGCCTGGACATGTCGTTCTTCCGGGGGGAGGAGGACCTGCTGACCTCGATCCTCGATCCGAGCGCCGCGTTCGCGCCCGAGTACGCCAACTACCTCGTGGAGACCGTCGACGGCGAGCTGCTCAACGGCATCCTGGCCGCCGAGAACGACGCCGCGGTCACGCTGGCGCGGGCGAACGGCGAAACCGATACCGTGCCGCGCCGCCGCATCCGCGAGTTCCGGGCGGAGGGTCTCTCACTGATGCCGGACGGGCTCGAGCAGGGGCTCGACGCCGACGGGCTCGCGGACCTGCTGGCCTATCTGCGGCAGCACGATCACTGAGGGCGGCGTTCCGCGAGCCAGCGCTCGACGCGGTCGGCCACCTCGTCGAAGTGGTCCAGGTGCTCGTCCAGCAGCTCGGCCATCCGCCGGCGGCCAAGTCTGGCGCCGCCCCTGCCGAGGGCGTCCCCCAGCGGAGCGAAGGACCCCAGCCGCTCTCCCAGCTCCGACGGCAGCACCTTCGCGGCCACCAGGCACGCGATCGACGACGGATAGGCCGCGGGATTCCGGCTGGCGGCGGGGCCGATCCGGCGCGTCAACTCGATGAGGCTCCGCGTGTAGAGCTGCAGGCCGCGTTCGATCGATCTCCGGCGGCTGGCATCGAGAAGCAACCTCCAGGGCGACAACTCGGCGTGCCGGCGCAGCGCGGCGGCTGACTGGCGTAGTGCGAGAAGGTGCCGGTCGACGTCCTGTGGCGGGGGGCGCATGACGGAGTTGTCGAGTCTAGGAGTCTGCGCCGCGGAACGCAACGGAGTGAGTTCTGCGGCGCGGGCTCCTGGAGCGGGGGGGATGGGCCGAAACGCCGAGCCGGCGAGGCGTTTCGGGGCGCTAGGAGTCTGCGCCGCAGGAAATTTTCGCCCCAATATGTAGTGGTTCAGGCGA
>WTGR01000545.1:2141-4356 GCA_011523485.1 Acidobacteriota bacterium | reverse complement strand
GCCCGCAAGGCCGACTTCCCGCTGCGCGGCCTCTTCGTCGTCGACGGCTCGCGCCGCTCGTCGAAGGCCAACGCCTTCTTCACCGGCTTCGGCAAGAACAAGCGCATCGGGCTGTTCGACACGCTGGTCGACGACTACACCGTTCCGGAGCTGGTCGCGGTCGTGGCCCACGAGGTCGGCCACTACAAGAAGCGGCACATCTGGCAGCGGATGGCGCTCTCCATCGGCCATCTCGGGGCGATGCTCTGGATCCTGTCGCTCTTCCTCGGGCAGGAGGGGCTGTTCGCGGCCTTCTACGTCAGCGAGCCGTCGGTCTACGCCGGCCTCCTCTTCTTCGGCCTGCTCTCCACGCCGGTCGAGCTCGTGCTCTCGATCCTCGTCAACCTGTTCTCGCGGCAGAACGAGTTCGAGGCCGACCGCTTCGCCGCCGAGACCACCGGCAGCGGCGAGCCGCTGATCGCGGCGCTGAAGAAGCTCTCCGCGGACAACTTGTCGAACCTGACGCCGCACCCCCTGGCGGTATTCCTCGACTACTCGCACCCGCCGGTGCTGCAGCGGATCGCCGCGCTACGGCAGACGGCGGCGGGGTGAGCCAATCGAGGGCGATTACGAGTGACCGGAATCCACGCTTGCCGGCCACATTCTGCGCATCATGTCCGGCAAGCTACGTTTGCGGTGGTGCGACCACCCACTCGGCCTGCCGGGCAAACCCCCTCCGCGTGGATCTCGGCTTCGGCCCGCAGACCTTGGCGTGCGACGATTCCTCGGGAAGCGGATCCGCGTGGACCGTCTGGTCTCGGGAACGCACTTGGCCGGCCGAGATCGCCACCAGTCCGAACCCTTCGTGACTCGCCAGCACCCGGCCCGGCTCCCCACCCTACTTCCTCGATCACGTCCCGGCGGTAGACGGACATGGGATCGCCGTCCTTGTCATCCTAGAACGCAGCCGAGGATGGTCGGAGACAACCGCCGTTCTCGTCAGGAACGAAATGCCACGGGGGAACTCTCCGCAGAAGACGAACGTCATCGACGATCCGCGGATCGTCGGGGAACCGCCTCCTGCACTCTTCCGGCGACGTCACGAGCTCAGTCCGAGGCCCTTCTGAGCCACGCTCGGACCGATTCTTCGTGACCGGTCAGGACCGCTTCGTCCTCCTGACCAGACCGTCGGTCTTCCGCACACCACGACACCGATCCGTCGGGACTGACTTCGACTTCGATGTCCACTCCCCGCCGATGCCATTCGATCTGCAATCCCCCACGTACCGTGGGCACGAGCGCCGGACCGGCAATGCCCCGAACCAAGTATGCGGTCAGAAACTCCACTGTCTGCATGAAGGCGGCATTCGAGACCGGCTCGGCGCCGTGGGAATTCCAGCCCCTGGGAAGCCCTTGCAGTTCGCATGCCCGCTCGATGGCACGCAGGAGCTCTTCAGGCAGATCGTGCCTGGGCGCTCGAATCGCTATCCTTCGGGCCGGCCGCCAGGGCGACTCCTGCGGCGTCGTTCGGACGAGCGGATTCGCCAGGGCGTACGTAGCCGTGACTGTCTCTGCCGCCGACAATCGACCGAGCACCGAGCTCTCGGCGAGCACCCCGGGCCCCGCAACAACCGCATCAACCAGACCAGGCATTCGTTCTCTCCCAGCAGCGCTGCATGGAGTCGGTGGTCAGGTCCGCGAACCCTCGCACCACCCAGTCCCGCCCCAGATCGAAGAACTCGAACGCGCCGTCGATTCCAGTTCCGATCGGGGCGCCCCGCGCCATCAGATTCACGATCCACACTGGGCTCCCATCGGCCTTGCTCCACGAGGGCTGGGCCGTCACGTACAACCTGCCGGCCGGTCCATCAGTGCCCGGGATGCGGTACCGCCACTGCAGCACGGCATCCTCCGGAGCAGGCAGGAATGCAACGGCCGGCAACGGCGCCCAGTTCCGCAGGAGCTTCTCGACCTCTCCATGGTGTTCCCATTCTCCGGCGCGCTCGATGTGGTTGACGTACGTCACTTCGCACTGGTTGACCGCCAGCTCACCGAGACCCTCGTCGCGGAGGAACTCCTCGAACGCCGACACTTCGTCTCGGAATCGCTCCCGGATCCGTTCGTACCGCGGATAGGCATCGCCCCGGCCGACCTTGCGCCAATTGTGAATGAGACGATCCTGCTGCACCTGCACGAGTTCGGTCTTCGCCTCGTTCACGAACCAGACGCGCGGCGC
>WTGR01000545.1:0-2041 GCA_011523485.1 Acidobacteriota bacterium | reverse complement strand
ATCACGAAGCGGGGCAAGCCGGTCGCGCAGCTCGTTCCATACGTAGCGCCGGAGCGGGTCCGGAGCCTCGCGGGAAGTGTCCTGCGGGAAACGGGAGACCCCTACGGTACCGGAGAGCGGTGGGACGCGGAGCGCGATGCGGGCGATTCTTGACACTCACGCCTGGCTCTGGTGGGTAGCTCGGGACCCGCGGTTGTCCGACCCCGGGCGCAGCGCCGTCGAGGACGCCCGGAGCGAAGGAACCCTGTGGCTGTCAGCGTTCTCGATCTGGGAAGTCGCGAAGAAAGTGCAGAAGGGACAACTCGTGCTGGACCGCGCGCTCGACGACTGGCTCGACCAGGCGACGGCGACGGCGGGGCTCCACGTCGCCGAGTTGACGCGCGCTGTTCTCGTCGAAAGTTGCAGGCTGCCCGGCGGGTTCGCCGGCGACCCCGCGGACGCGATCATCGTCGCCACGGCGCGGTCGCTGGGCGCCGTGCTCGTCACGAAGGACGAGCGGATTCGCAACTACGATCAGGTCCGCACGCTCTGGTGAGGCCCCCGTCGTGTCACCGGCTGTCGAGCAGCAGCTTGACCGCGGACCGCCTTCGAATCCCTTCGATTCCCGATCCCATCAGGCGATTCAACCCCGCCGGCCAGTGATCGGGTTGTACCACCGCACTCGCGGGAAGCGAGCGAAATCGGCATCGGCCGTATGGACCCTCGCACGGTGTCGAATCGCGATAGCCGCAATCAGGGCATCCGTGGCCACTCCGCCGCCCGCTCCGGCGCCCTCGGTCAGCGACAAGGCCTGGTCCAGGTCCGGAGCCTCCGCGCCGACCACCTGCACCACCGCCCGGCCGAGCCAACGCCGCACTTCCCCCGCCGCTTCGGCCAGCGTGAACGGGTCGCTGAAAGCCGCCCGGCTGGTGCTCACGCGAACGAACGCGAACGCGACGACCGGGAGCAACCCGACCGTCTCGTCCCCGCCGAGGCAGTCCGACCACCAGTCGGCGGCGGCGTGATGAAAGGAACTCGACGAATCGTGCGCATACAGCAGGAGGTTGGCATCCGGCACGATCACGGCGACCGTTCCCTCTCCAGACGTGCCGTCAGCGACCGGAAGGCTTCGACCTCCAGCGCGGCATCGAGATCGTGCATCCGCGAAGGGTCGATGCCCGACCGGAGATGCATCGGCTTCGCCGCGACCTGAAAGCGGGGCTCCGTCTCGGCCGGAATGCGCCTGCAGCCGCGTCGGATCGCATCGTTCAGCGCCGCCTTGAAGCTGAGGTTGCGTTCACGCATCGCGGTGCGCAGGAGACGTTCGGTGTCGGCGTCCAGCGTTACCGTCGTCCTCACGGCAGCATCATGATGCGTGCCATGCATGCTGTCAATACTCCATTCGAGCATCGCGCCGCCCTGGCCGGGTGGGTCAGGAAGGTTTTTCTTGCACAGGACCGGCCGGAGTCCTACCATGCGATGTTTGAGGGAATGCCCATGAGGAAACCACGATTCGGCGCTCTGATTCCGCTCGCCGTGCTCGCGATCGGGCTCGGCGGAAATCTCGGGACCGCGGCGGCGCAGGAGCCGTCGCAGCTCGAGTTCCACCGTGACATCCGGCCGATTCTCGCCGAGTCGTGCCTGCTGTGCCACGGGCCCAACGAGGCCATCCGGCAGGCCGACCTGCGGTTCGACACCGACGACTTCTTCGATCGGGTCGTCGTGCCCGGCGACGCCGAAGCCAGCGCGCTGTACGAGCGGCTGACCACCGAGGACCCGATCAGGAAGATGCCGCCGGCCGGTATGTCGCTGAGCGACGAGCAGATCGACCTCGTCCGCCAGTGGATCGACGGCGGCGCGGAAATGGGGGTCGCGCTGGCCGACGCGGACGTGCCGGCCATACCGGAACGGACCGTGGACTTCGCCCGCGAGGTCCGGCCGATCCTCTCGGAGAACTGCTTCACTTGCCACGGGCCGGACGCGGAGGCGCGCCAGCGCGGCCTGCGGCTGGACGTGGCGGAAGGGCCCTTCTCGGATCGCGGCGAGTTCGGCGGTCCGGTCA
>WTGR01000002.1 GCA_011523485.1 Acidobacteriota bacterium | reverse complement strand
ACCATCTCCCCGTTCTCGACCGCCTGCCACGCCTTGGCGTAGTCACCACGCTGCAGGTCGCCATACTGGCCCCAGTCGAGCGCATGCGTCAGATTCCTGGCGTTGAAGTACCGCTGCGTTTCCGATTCGTAGGTGTCCTGCCGCTCGAACATCTCGAGCGCCGCCGCGTACGAGGCGGCGTTCGACGACGAGACGTCGTCCCACATCCCGAGCTGGATGAAGATGTGCGAAGGCATGTGCAGCGCATGCACGACACCGGGCGCGATTGCGGCGAAGCGCGTGGCCGCCGGCAGCGCGATAGCCGCGTGAATCGGATCGTCGAAGGCGTGAATGATGTAGTGCGCGGCGCCCGGATGATCCGGATTGTCGTCGAACACCCGCAGCGCGATGGCGCCCGCCTTCACGTTCGTGCGATACGGCTCGTAGCCATAGTCGCTCGAGGTGGCCAGCAGCGCCAGCGCGTAGAACGCCTGCACCTCGTGATCGTCGGGGTAGGCGGCGGCAAGCCGCTCCATCTCGTCCGCGTACGCGACGCGGCGATCGGTTTCCTCGCCTGCGCCGAAGAACAGGGCATCCACGGCGCGGACGAATCCCTTCTCGCGCTCGGTCGGGGCCTTGGCCAGCCGGGCCTCCCGGGTCGGCCCCAGCCGCTCGAGCGCCTGCCGCGGCAGGTCCCACTCCTGGAAGCGTTGGAGGGGGTGGTTGTAGCTCATCGCCTCGCCCCAGTAGGCCATGGCGAAGTCCGGAGCCAGGGCCTGGGCCTGACGGAACTCCAGGGCCGCATCCTCGAGGCCGAAGCTGTGGAGCATCGCCGCGCCGCGAAGAAAATGGACCTGGGCATCGGGGGGGCCGGAGGTCGGAAAGTCGATGACCCCGAGATCCGACGGCAGGGCGGCACCGGACGTCGCTTGCGCGGCGCCGTCCGGGACAGCCACGGCCACGGTCAAGGCGACGCACACGACGACGAAGGTGACAGTTCGCATTGGTCTCTCTCCCGATTGTCGCCCCGACGCGTATAGGCCGATCGACCCTGATCTACCGCGGTGGCGACGCGCGATTCCACACGGAAAGCGGCCATCGTATCACGCTAGGCGGGCACGATAGCTCCTATGCCTTTCGACGGGTTCGGTCCGCGGATCTCGCAGCGTGATGAGGAGCGCCAGATTGTCAGTCTGCGGTTCTTCACTGCCAGCCGTTTCTGGTCCCGCCAGCCATTCTGTGACCCGATGGGACCCAACCGCGCGCCTGCACGGCGCCCTCGCACTCCTGCGGACGCTCTGTCGCCCGGTCGCGGAAAATCTGTCGCCAAGCAGTGCCGGTTTCCGGTAGAGTCGCAGAGAAGGCATTGCCTGCCTGACCCGAGAAGGGGGACGCATGAAGACGACAGTAGTCGCGATCGCCGTGCTCGGCCTGTCCGTGGCGTTCGGCGCGTCACCGGCCGCCGCGCAGGCGCAATGGGCCTCGATGGACGTTCAGGGCGGCGGCAAACAGTTCCAGCTCAACAACGACGACGGGTCCGCGATCGTGATGCTGTGCCTGGTCAACGGGCAGGCCGTCGCGTTCCAGTTTCCCGAGCCGATCGAGTCGGCGGATCGGGCCACCGTGCGGGGTACGCCCGGGGGGCAGGAGAACGTCCAGGTGGCGCAGGTAGCCGAGCAGTTGCTGCAGGTCACGGGCGCTCGTGGGCGCGACTTCATGCTGGATCTGCTGCAATCGGCTACCAGAGTCTCGGTGCGCGCGGCTGGTCAGAACCTCGCCTTCGAGGTCTTCGGGAGCGAGTCGACCGTCAGGGAGTGCATCGAACTGCAGGAATCCCTGATCGGGGATCCGCGGCGGCAATTCTGAGGAGAGCACGATGAGGCGAGCTATCGCGGCGCTGGCGGTGCTCGGTGTGCTCGCGACGGCCGGTGCGGTTCCGGCCGTCGGACAACAGGACCGGTGGGACGTGCGCGACCTCGAGGGCGGCGGCAAGGAGTTCCAGCTTCTCAACGGCGAGGGGGCCGCGATCATCCTCGCTTGCCGCTTGCAAGGGATGGGCGCCGGATTCGAGTTCGTAGAGCCCATCAAGCCCACTCGACGGGCGATGGTGCGCGGCGTTCCGGGCGCGCGGGAGAACATCGTGGTCGAGCCCGTCAACCCGTACACGGTTCAGGTTGCGGGCGGCCGGAGTCTCGACTTCACGCTGGCGATGCTGCGCAGCGCGTCCAGCCTCTACGTGCGGGCGTCCGGCGAGGCGGCGTCGTTCGCGGTGTTCGGTAGCGCCACGATCGTCCAGCAGTGCGTGGAGCAGATGGAGGACAGGGCGGCCGGCATGAGTCGCAGTCAGGACCAGCCGGCGCTCATCACTTGGGGGGCTAGGGATCCACAATGACGATGAGAAGCAAGGTTGCGGCCCTGGTGCTGCTTGGCGCGTTCGCGACGCTCGGCGCGGTTCCCGCCGCCGGACAGGCACTGTGGGTCGAGAACGATGTCGAGGGAGGGAAGGAGTTTCGGCTCTTCACCGCGGCCGGCGACGCGATCTTCCTGCAGTGTCTGACCCGGGGTACCGGCGCGGCCCTGCAGTTCGCCCAGCCGGTCGAGTCGGTCCGGGGGGTCACGATGCGCGGCGTTCCCGGCGGGCAGCGCAACGTCGCGGTGCGGTGGCAGTCCGGGGGGTATTTCCTTGCCATCGCCAGCGGCCCCGGGCGCGATTTCATGTTTCGGATGCTGCGCAACGCCGCGAGCCTGAACGTCCGGGTAGCCGACCGGCAACTGTCCTTCGACGTGTTCGGGAGCGACCAGATCGTCAGCCAGTGTCTGCAGCAGCAGGAGGCTGCGCCGCAGGACTAGCGAGCGGCCCCCGGGGCGAACTGTTGTCTGCCTGCCCTCGCTTGTGGGGCGGTCGTCGGGAAGCCCGACCGGACGGGACGGTCAGGCCTGGGAATCCAGGCGCGCGCAGACCGCCCGCATGACGGCGATGCCCATCGCCAGCGTGGCGGCGTGAGGCCAGGTCTCCACCAACACGAGCAGAAGCAGGATTGCGGCGACGGGTGCGCCGGTCTGCCAGGTGATGGGCGTGCCCTCCGCCAGCACGGCTTGGCCGGCCAGGGTCCTGGAGATCACGTAGAAGGCGATGCAGGCGATGACCATGGTGGCGACGTGCGGCGCGGTCTCCACCAGGGTCACCCCGAACACCACGGCGGCCGCGAGGCCGGCTCTCTGCCACGTCATGGTCGTTTCCTCCCGTCCGCACGTTCCGGCGTTTGTCGCCTGCGCGGGGTCTGGCGCGCCCGACGTCGCCAAGCGCATCGCCTCCGGCACATGGCAAGAGTATAGCGATCCGTCATCCGCGTGTCAGAGTGGTCCTGCACGTCCTTCCGCGCTCTGGACTACGCGGCGCGAACGGGCCACCGGCGAGAGCGAGTATGCGGCTGAAGTCGATCATGCCGCCGCCCAGGGATCGACGACCTCGATGCCGGCGTCCTCGAAGTCCCGAACATTACGGGTCGCAACCGCCATGCGGCGGGAACGGGCGATTGCCGCAATCTGGCAGTCGGCGGGTGCGACGTGGCGGCCCGTGGAACGGCGCTTGGCGGCGATAACCGCGTATGCGCGCGCCGCGCCGCTGTCGAACGGCAGCACTCGATCCTCGAAAGCCTCACCCAGCATCCTCTCGATGTCCGAGAACAGCGTCTCCCGGCGCTGGCCGGCCGGCAAGATGGCGGCCCCATAGCGCAATTCCGCTTCGCCGACCGCGGAGAAGAACAGGTTCTCCAGGCGGTGGCCGGCTGCCCACACCGCGACGGCCGGGTCAGGCGCCTTGCGCATCAGTTCGGACACGACGTTCGTGTCCAGTAGCACCGTCATGGCCGCGGCCTCAATCGAAGGACGGCGGCTCGCGCCCGGGCTCGCGCGGCGGCAGCTCCAGGTCCACGCCGTTGGCCGGGCCGAAGTGCGAGCGGATGATGGTGGTCAGATTCCGGGAACTCGGCTTGCGACCGACGACATCGCGCAGGATCAGGCGCGCTTCCTCTTCCATGGAGCGGCCGTTGTCCGCCGCCCGCACGCGCAACCGCGTCTTGACGTCGTCGTCGAGATTGCGAATCGTGATGCTCGCCATCCACCATGCCCTCCGTGCGGAAGCATAGCGCGGGTGTGCTTGCGTTGCAAGCAATACGCCGCGGGTGCATGCAGTGCGCCGACGGAGGGTAGTTTCACGGCCGGCAGGGTTGGACCCGTGCTCGGCCGTTTCGCGTACAGGACGGGGACGCCACCGGCGCGCTGGCCGGCCGTCCATTCGCCGGCCGTAGCGCACGGTACGCCGCGGACTTGTGCCCCCCGCCGGTCGTCTCTTGGCGCGTTGCGCAGCGTTCGTGATGCGTGTCGCGGAA
>WTGR01000245.1 GCA_011523485.1 Acidobacteriota bacterium | reverse complement strand
CGACCTCCTGGCCGAGATAGGTCGAGCGGACGGTCGACGCGAACGGCAGGTCGGTGTCCTCGGTGACCGGCAACGCGTCCATGTCGGCGCGCACCGCCACCACCGGCCCGGGGCGCCCGCCCTGCAGCACCGCCACGACACCGGTGTGCGCGACGCCTGTCCGGACGTCGTCGAATCCGAGGCCGCGCAGGTGATCCGCCACGAGCCGCGCGGTCTCGAACTCCCGGTTGCCGAGCTCCGGGTACTCGTGGATCCGATGGCGCAGTTCGGTGATGCGCGCGATCACGCGCTCCACCTCGGCATCGATGTCTCCCGACTGCGCGGCGGCCGGCGCGGCGCCCGCGCCCAGGGCCATGACGGCGATGAGGATTCGTTGCAACATGCCTTCATTGTACCGGCGGCATCCGCGCCGCCGCGCGTGCCGGCGGCCCCCGCGCGGGGAGGGACCCGCCTCTCGTGTCCGTATAATTGGGTGCAGGAGTGTCTGCATGAGCCGTGGCAAGAGCGCCGTCCGGACCATGCGCCGCGTTGCGCGTCGATGCGCCGCGACGGCGTTTCTCGCCGGCATCGCGGCCTGCGCCGCCTGTGCCGGCGATTCGCCCGCCCCGCCGCCGCCGGCGGAGCCGGCCGCGGAGGCTGTGCCCGAGCCGGCCGGCGAGGGCCTGCAGGTCACCGGCACGGCGCCGACGTCGCTCGACGGCTCGCTGACCGTCGTCGTCCTCGAGCCGCTGTCGGGAAACCCGTTCGAGGTCCCCGAGGAACCGGTGCAGATGGACCAGCTCGGCATGGAGTTCCTGCCGCCGGTGCTGCTCGCCAGCGTCGGCCAGCCGGTGCACTTCCACAACAGCGAGGACGTGCTGCACAACGTCCGCGTCTACGACATCGACACGCTTGAAACCGCCTTCAACATCTCGACGCCGATCGGCGGCACCTACGAGCACCGCTTCGACACCGCGGGCACCTACCGCGTCGCCTGCGACATCCATCCCGCCATGGGAGCCAGCGTCGTGGTGACCGCATCGCCCCACGCCGCGGTGGCGGCCCGCGACGGCAGCTTCGCGCTCGAGGACGTCGCCGCCGGCTCGTACACGGCCGTCGTGCAGGCCGGCGCCGAGCGCAGCCGCCACGCGGTCACGATTGCGCCGGGCGCCACCGAGCTCGCCCTCGGCGGAAGCTGACCGGCGGGCGGTCGTCCCGAACGCGGGAGCCTCGCGGGAGAACCGATGAAGACGGTGCAGCAAATCGCGGACCGGGTGGGCGGCCGGGTGCATGGCGACGGCACGCTGGAGATCCGGACCGTCGGCAGCCTGGATCGAGCTGCCCAGGGGGCGCTGGCATATGCCGAGGGCAAGCACCTCGCCAAGGTGGACGCCACCGCGGCGACGTGCGTCCTCATACCGGACGTCGAGATCCCCGACCGCACGGTGATCGTCGTCGACAGGCCCCGCGTCGCGTTCGCGCGCGCCGCGCAGTGGTTGTTGCCGCCGCGGCTCCCGGCTCCCGGCGTGCACGAGACGGCGCTGGTGGCGCCCGACGCGACCCTCGGTCCGGACGTCTCGGTCGGCGCCTGGACGCTCGTCGAAGCGGGTGCGGCGGTCGGCGCGGGCACCGTGATCTACCCCGGCGGCTACATCGGCGCCGGCAGCTCGGTCGGCGCCAACTGCATCCTGTACCCGCGCGTGACGCTGTACCCGGGGAACTCGATCGGCGACCGCGTCATCCTGCATGCCGGGGTCGTCATCGGCTCCGACGGGTTCGGCTTCGTCTTCGACGGCGAGCGGCAGATCAAGGTGCCCCAGGTGGGCGGCGCGCAGATCGGCGACGACGTCGAGATCGGCGCCAACGCCTGCATCGACCGGGGCGCCCTCGACGAGACGATCGTCGCCGCCGGCGTGAAGATCGACAATCTCTGCCATCTCGGTCACAACGTGCGGATCGGCGACCATGCGGTCATCTCGGCCCAGACCGGCATTGCCGGCAGCTCCACCGTCGGGCGCGAGGCGATCATCGGCGGGCAGGTCGGCATCGCCGACTACTGCCGCATCGACGACCACGGCATCGTCGGCGCGCAGTGCGGCATCCCGTCGCGCAAGCGCGTCCCGGCCGGCCAGCCCTTCTGGGGGACCCCCGCGCGGCCGCTCAAGGACATCAAGAAGCAGCAGGGCTACCTGCACCGCCTCCCCCGCATGGCGGCCGAGGTCGCGAGCCTGCGCGCCGAGCTCGACGCCCTCAAGGCGAAGCTCGACGAGTGACGCCCGGCTCCAGAACCTGCCGCACCGCGGCGGCAACCTCTTCCACCGTGATGGCAGCGAGACAGGGCGGCCGTCCGTCGGCGGACGGCCGCGAGGGGCACTCGTCGAAGAAGCGCTCGCGGCACGGCGAGCAGTCGAAACCGGCGGAAACCGCAACGTGCGGATCTCCCGCGCCGGCGCGCGGCGCGGTGCGGGCCGGCGACGAGGGCCCGTGAATGGTGACGGTCGGAATCCCGGCGGACGCCGCGAGGTGCGCGGGCCCGCTGTCGTTTCCGACGTAGAGGGCGCAACGCTCGAGCAGCGCCGCCAGCTCCGGCAGGGTCGCATCGCGAACCAGCGCCACCCCGTGGACCGCGGCCCAGCCCGGAGGCGCCTCGAACGGCGGACGATCGTGCACGACGACCCGCCGGCCCGCGCCGGCCAGCCGCTCCGCCAGTGCCCGGAACCGGACCGCCGACCACGCGCGCGGGGTCTTGGCGGCGGCGGGGTTGACGAACACCGGCCGCGAGTCGTCCCGCCATCCCATGGCGGCGAACAACCTCGCCGCGCGAACGCGGTCGGCGGCGATCAGCGACAGCCGCGGCGCCCCGGCCGGCGGAACGCCGGCGTCGAGAACCCGCGCCAGGTCGAGGTACTCGTCCGCGCGGTGCACGCCGGGCCGCGGCGCCACCGGGTCGGTCAGCAGCAGGCCGCGACGATCCGTGTCATGACCGATCCGCCGCCGTGCCCCGGCCAGCCATGCGCTGAGCGCGGCCTCGAACGACGGCGCCAGGACGACCGCCGTGTCCACCCGCAGCGAGCGCAGCGCGCGGGCGGCGGCCCGGACCGCCGACACGCGCGCCAGGCCGGATCCGCCCGGCGCCGCGACGATTCGATCGAAGACCCCGAGGCGTGCGGCGAGCGCCGCGTGCCGCCGGCGCGCCACGCCGACGAGCCGCACGTGCGGCCAGCGCGCGCGGAGCGCCCGGACCGCCGGGTGCGCCATCAGGATGTCGCCCACCCAGTTCGGAAGCCGGACGAGCAGGTTCCCGGGATCCACGGCCTATATTCTCTCCGCATGCCGACCGCACCCGTACTGGCTCTGACCGGGGTGTCGCTCGTCCGCGACGGGCGCACCATTCTCGACCGCATCGACTGGCGGGTGGCGCCGGGCGACCGCTGGATCGTCCTCGGACCGAACGGCTCCGGCAAGACGTCGCTCTGCCGCCTGGCCGGGCTCTACCTGCACCCGTCGAAGGGGGACGTCGACGTGCTCGGCGAGCGCCTCGGCCGCACCGACGTGCGGGAGCTGCGCACGAAACTGGGCATGACGAGCCAGGCCCTCGCCGACATGCTCCGCCCGGGACTGCAGGCGGTCGACCTCGTGATGACCGGCCGCAACGCCGCCCTGGCCCCGTACTGGCACCGGTACGACGACGCGGACCGCGAGCGGGCCGCGGGGCTGCTGGCGCGGTTCGGCTGCGCCCGGCTCGCGACGGCGCGCTACGCCACCCTCTCGGCCGGGGAGCGGCAGCGGGTGCTGCTGGCGCGCGCCCTCATGAGCGACCCGCCGCTGCTGCTGCTCGACGAGCCGGCAGCGGGTCTCGACCTCGCCGGCCGGGAGCAGCTCGTGGCCATGCTGGCGGACGTGGCGGCCGACCCCGCCACGGCGGCCATCGTGCTCGTAACCCACCACGTCGACGAGATTCCGCCCGGCTTCACGCACGTGCTGATGCTGGCCGACGGACGGGTCGCGGCCCAGGGGCCGATTGCCGACACGCTGACGGCGGCGAACCTCTCCCGCTGCTTCGGTCTGCGGCTGGCCCTGGCGCGGCAGGGCGGACGCTGGATGGCCTGGGGTGAATGAAGTCCCGGCCGGGATCAGGCCAGCACCGGCGCGTTCTCGCGGAACTCCCGGACGAGCGCCTTCATCACCGCCGTGTAGTCGCCGGTCTCCTCGTAGATGCGCCGCTGCCGGCGGTAGCTCAGGCCGGTCCCGAGCATGGCGCCGACGCCCCGCAGCTCGGCGTCGCCGCCGAGACGCTTCGCCACCGGCGTCACCTGTTCCACGAGTCCGATCAGGCTCTCGTCCAGGCGCTCCAGGTTGCCGTCCTCGTCGACGATGATCTCGGCCTCGGTGGACCA
>WTGR01000742.1 GCA_011523485.1 Acidobacteriota bacterium | reverse complement strand
GCAGATCCACCGTGGCGGACCGTTCGTCGCAGATGCGAACGACCGGTCCCCAGGCAAAGGGATCTTCGTCGAGCGTCGCCTCGCTCCGGTCGACGCGATCCAGCCACGCCCGTCGCGTGTCGTCGAAGCAAGGTAGCAACAGCGGATGCGGGGCGTCGTCGACCCGCCCGTCACTGCCTGCGCGTCCTGCCTCCCATGCCCGGGCAGCTTCGTCCCACGCCAGCAGCGCCCGCGCGACACACTGCGACAGCGCCGGCGGACCGTGTCCCTCGTCGTTCGGCCCACCGGCCGGAAGCCTGCCCACGTGAAGCGGCACGAGGCTGCCCTGCCTGTCGACGATCAGGTGCGTGCCGATCTCGCTTGCCACCAGCGGCCTGGCGGACACGCCCTCGACGACCAGAAACGTCAGCGGCTCCCTTTCCTCGATCGACATGCCGGACATGTCGTGAACGGAGCAACGCGAGCAGACGGCCGTATCGCCCTCCATGGCCGGGCCACCGGCGTCCGCAGCGTCGCCGGCGCCGAACGGGTCGCCGGCGAACACGCGCCGGTACAGATCGGCCAGGCGCCGCACGTACGATTCCGCCGCGCGCCCCGGTCCGCGGACGAACAGCACGGCGCGGTCCGGCCGCTGCCGAGCCGCGTGCATGGCGACGAACAGCGCGGCACGGTCGCGCAGCGACGCGAGCTTCGCGTCCAGCCGCGAACCACCCGACGAGCCGCCGGCCGCATGAAACTCCCGCAGCCAGGAACGGAGATCGCTGGCCGCGCCGATCTCGGCCAGGATCCCTGGGAACCCGTGGTAGCGCCAACCGATGTCCTCCCCTGCGCCGCGGTGCGGTTGCCGTACCGCGTGGGCCGCCACCGAGTCCGGGAATTCCCCGGCGTCGCGGCCGGCGCCGTGGCGATCCCTGGCATTCTCCACGTCGTTCCGGAGGCGCGCGACGATCGCCGACATCTCCAGGTAGTAGTGCTGCGCCTGCGTCAGCGTTTCCGGGCTGATCTCGCCCCGCGGCCGGTCCGCGCGGATCTCGTCCTCCACGGTCGCCAGCGCCGCCTCGATCCGTTCCAGTGCTTCCTCCGGCGCCGAAGGGAGCCTCCGGCGCCTCACCGGCTCCACCTCGGCAAGCTGCGACACGCGCACGGCGATGCCGTCCCGGGCCGCGTGCACGTCGACGGCCACCGGCTGCTCGGGTTTCAGGACCGCGAGCCGCGCCGACACCGGCTCGATCAACCGCCGCTCGATCATCCGCTTCAGGGCGCGCGCGCCGAGCTGCGGGTGATACCCCTCGTCCACCACCTGCTCCATCGCCCGCGCGTCGACGTTCAGGGCGCAGCGCCGGCGCACCAGCCCCTCGCGGCCGATGACCTCCTCGATCAGCAGCTCGGCGATGCCGCGCATCTGCCGTCGACTCAACTGCCGGAACGGGACGATCCGATCGATGCGATTGACGAACTCCGGGCGGAAGAACGCCTCGACGGCGGCGACGAAGGCTCGCTCCCGCGCCTCCTCGCGACCGCCGAAACCAATCCGCTTCGCCACCTCCCGTGTCCCCAGGTTCGAGGTCATGATGACGATGGCGTTGCTGAAATCGGTGGTCCGCCCCACGGCGTCGGTCAGGCGGCCCTCGCCCATCACCTGCAGCAGCATGTCGAACACGGCGGGATCGGCCTTCTCGATCTCGTCCAGGAGCACCACGCAGAACGGCTGGCGCCGGACGGGGGCGGTCAGCAGCCCCTCGGGCTCGAAGAAGGTGCCGACCAGTCTCGACGCCGCGGCCGGGGAGTCGAACTCGTTCATGTCCAGCCGCACGAGGTGCTCGTCGCGGCCGAAGAGAAACGCGGCCAGGGCCTTGGCGCACTCCGTCTTGCCGACGCCGGTGGGGCCCAGGAACAGCAGCGCGGCCAGCGGGCGATCCGTCGCGTTGAGGCGCGCCTTGGCGACGGAGACGACGTCGGCGAGCGCCTCGAGCGCGGGCTCCTGACCGATGACGCGCCGGCGCAGCGCATCGCGAACCTCCGCCCGCCGCAGCTTGCGCCGCCCGTCCAGCAGGGTGAGGGCCAGGCCGGTCTGCTCGTGGAACTGCGCGTAGACGGTGTCGCGGGTCACCGGCGAGCGCGGGTACGTCAGGGCGAGCTGGTTGAGAAACGCGGCCCCCTTGCCGGGAAACTCGGCATCCCGAACGTAGCGCCGCTGCAGGTCGATGACCGTCGGCAGCACGTCGACGTCGAACGAGCAGCGGTGGCGAATCTCCAGCCGCCGGCGGACCTCCAGCAGAATCTGCAGCGTCGCGGGCGCCTGTAGCGGTTCGACCGGCTGCACCTCGAACTGGTCCGCCAGACCGCGGTCGCGCTCGGCGAACGCCCGGAACATCTCGGGCGTCAACTCGGCCAGCACCCGGACGTCGCGGCGCAGAACATGCGTCCGCAGGACGTCCGCCACCGTCAGGTTGCTGCCGGCGGAGGCGCCGGCCCGGTAGAGGCCGAGCACGTCGTCGAAGTAGAGCACGTGGTCGTGGCCCTCGGCCTCCTCGAGAATCGCCAGCAGACGCCGTTCCCACTGGCCGACGGCCATCATGCCGGAGATCAACCGTTGCGGCGACAGCAGCCACAGGCGTTCGCCCTCCGTCCGCGGACCGCGCCGCTGCTCGCGCGCACGCACGGCCCCGTGCACGATGGCCGTCTTGCCCGCCATGCGGGGGCCCACCAGCGCGACCGGACGCCGGTCGCGCACCTGCAGGGTCCGCACGAGCCTGCCGACCTCGGCGTCCCGCAGGAGCGGGCGGTCGAGATCGTCGGGATACGACCAGTCGAGACAGCGGCCGCAGCGGTACAGCTCGCCGGCGCCGGAGATGCCCCTGGCGCCCAACAGCCCCGCCAGCCGTGCCTCCATCTTCTCGGGAGGCTGTTGCGACACCGTGACGTGCATGCCGACCGTCGTCACCCAGGCGCGCCCGGTGAGGGACAGCTCGTCGAGCTGCGCATGGGTCCAGCCGTCCCGATTGACCAGTCGCTGGAAGTGCGCCGCGACCACGACTTCGGCCTGCGCCTCCAGGCTCTCGCCCGGCGCGACCTCGAACCACAGGCCGGGCACGCTCGGCGTGAAGGAAACCTGCCGGCCGAACGCGGCAATCGACACGAAGAGGAAACGGCACCTGACGATGTGCTGGCGGAGATCGACGGAGAACCTGCACTGACGGGTCTCGAGGGGCGGAGAGAACAGCCTCGCGGCCAACTTGTCGTGGCGTGCTTCCTTTCCATGCGACTGAAGTTCGCGATCGAGCTCCCGCGCGAGCCTGGCGATGGCCCGACCGAGGTCTTCGCCTCGGGCCTCCGGTTCGTCGAAGAACAGCGGCCGGCAGCGGTGGACGGTCCGCTGGTCAAGCCGCGTCACCGCTTCCACGTAGACCGGCAGGCTGACTGTCACTCGTCCAGTCCGGCGTCGATCATGTCCGCCACGCGCCGTCCGAGGGCGGCCGACAGCGCGTCGTCGATCGACCGTTTCGCGCCAAAGCGAAAGCGCTGCCCGGAGTCGAAGATGCAAGCCTGCGAGAAATCGTACACGCGCCGCGTCTTGAGCCCCCCGATGGCAACGCGGCGGCCGAAGCGAAGCGGCGGCCTGTAGTCGACGACCCTGCCGTCGACGACGTCGACCCGGCAGCACCTGTCGGGAGCGCCGCGCTCCCGAAACACGTGGTTGCCGTGCTCGCTGCTCAAGAGCAGGCCGAAGGTCCGGCCCGTCACCGAGACAGCCGCGGCAAGCAGACTCTCCGGCGGCGACGCGAGATACGGCTTGGCGTCACGAATCGGACGCGCATAGAGCGAGGCTTGCGGGGACGTTCCCGCGCGCCGCAACTGGGCGGAGGCGCGGAGCGGAGGGTGTCGGTGCAGCTCGGACAGCGCAGGCTTGCCGCCTCGGCCTGCGGCGACGGCCAGGTAGCAGCCGGCCAACTCCGCGATCTGCCGGCGATCCTGCCCGGAAATCACCAGCGTGATCCGTCCCGGGGGGCTCTCGGTCTCCACCAGCGCCGCCGTCGCGAGGCGCTCGAATTCGCCGGTCACTGCCTCCATGGAGGCTTCCAGCCCGCCGACGTCGAGGGCGCCGTCCGCGTAGAAGGCGGACAGGACCTCGTCCTCCAGGCGGGACGCCCGCGCCATCAGCGCCCCCATGTCGCCCACACGCTCCCGCAATTTTCTCACGCTCGCGTCGGCTCCCGCCGCCAGGGCCGCGTTCCGCCTGGCGATGCGGTCGCTTCGCCCCATCCTCTTCAGACGCGCTTGCTGGTGCTCCAGGCGCTGGAGCTCGTTGCGCAGGTCCTGCATGAACCACGAGACGTGCAGAAGCTGCACGCGGCGCCTGAGAAGGGTCACCTTCGACGCCA
>WTGR01000878.1 GCA_011523485.1 Acidobacteriota bacterium | reverse complement strand
GCGGCGGAACGCCTCGTTGTAGGTATGCGCGGCGAACGCCGTGCGGGCGACGCCGGTCGACTCGCGCCACACCTCCTCGCGGTCGAGCGCGTAGACCTCGTCCGCGGCGGCCCGCAGCAGCGCCGCCTCGTCGGCCGAGAAGCGTGACGGGAAGAACAGGTAGCCCTGCTCGTCGAACCGCGCGATCTCCTCGGGGGTCAGCTTCATGACGGTTCTCCCGGCTTACACTGGGCACCATGCCCAACGCAGCCGCCGTCACCAAGTTTACGTGGAACGACATGCCGAAGGAGCGGGTCACCAACCGCATCGACCGCCGCATCGTGTGCGGCGACAGCACGATGGTGGCCCACGTCTACCTGGAGAAGGGCGCGATCGTCCCGGAGCACTCGCACCACAACGAGCAGCTCACCTACGTCCTCAAGGGCAGGCTCCGATTCTGGGTGGGCGACGACCTCTCGCAGGTCTTCGACGTCGGCGAGGGAGAGATCCTGCACCTGCCGTCGAACGTCCCGCACCGCGCCGAGGCGCTCGAGGAGACGCTCGACGTCGACATCTTCAATCCGCCGCGGCAGGACTGGCTGGACCGCACGGACGACTACTTCAAGGACCAGTAGGGACCGACACCATGCCCCGACTGACCGACTACCGCGTCCTCACGTTCGACTGCTACGGCACCCTGATCGACTGGGAATGCGGGATCTGGGATGCCCTGCAGCCGCTCATCATGCGCAACGGCAGGGCCGGGAACAAGGTCTCCCGCGGCGGCGGCCTCCGGGCCTTCGCGCAATGCGAGAGCCGCCAGGAGCAGGCCACCCCCGGGCTGCGCTATCCCGACCTGCTCACACGCGTGCACAGGAGCATCGCGGACAGCCTGGAGCTGGAGAGCAGCACCGAGCTCGACGAGGCGTTCGGCGCCTCCGTGCCGCACTGGCCCGCGTTCCCCGACACAGCCGACGCGCTGCGCGTCCTCAAGCGGCACTACAAGCTCGTCATCCTGTCCAACGTGCACCGCGACGGCATCGCCGCCTCGAACCGCAAGCTCGGTGTGGAGTTCGACGCCGTCTATACCGCCGAGGACATCGGCTCGTACAAGCCGTCGGACGCCAACTTCGAGTACATGCTGGCGCACCTCGAATCGGACCTCGGCCTGGAACGCTCCGTCGTCCTGCACACCGCGCAGAGCCTGCACCACGATCACGTGCCGGCGAAGCGCTTCGGGCTCGCCAACGCCTGGATCGACCGGCAGCGGTTGTCCGAGGGCGGAAGCTGGGGCGCCACGGAGCGGGTGGAAGAGATCCCGTCGACCGACTTCGTGTTCTTCTCGATGGGCGAGATGGCGGAAGCCGTGGACACCATGTAGCGTCGACGCGCCCGCTACAGGCGCCGCTGCGTGCCGTCAAGCGCGCTTCACGGGTGGCGACAGATGCCAACGCCCGGTCACGATCAGGAGCATGACGCACTGGATCCACGGTTTCATCATGACGGCCTCGGCGGGAACCCGTGGATCTGGTTCCATCATGGGAAGAACACGAGCTTGATCAGCAAGCCGAGAATGGCCGGCCCATAGCCGAACTTCAGCAACTTCATGTCGGCCTTCAGGTCGGCGATTGCCGCCTTCAGGTCATTGTCGACCCGACCGATCTCGGTCTGCATGCGGTTGACGTCACGTTCGAGGTCGAGCTTGGTCACCAAGTCTTCGCGGCCAGCTATGGCGCCCGCAGCGGCCTTGGCGAGGTCTTCCTGGACATTGGCTGCCCGGAACGCGTCATAGACCTCAGTGACGATCTGACTCATGTGTTCCTCATCGCCCTGTGAGCATCCTTCGGATCATGCTACCACGGCCAGCGGCGGGCGCGCGGGCGGGGAACGCGGGCCACGAGTAGCACAGGCCCTCCGTCCGCGGCCGTCCGGGGCTGGTCGTCTTGGACCACTGCAAGCCGATGCCAAACGAGGGACACACCGAGGGGAACGCACGGGAACGCAAGCCACAAGACACCTCTTATCAGTAGCTTATAAGTGGCCGACGGTGTTCCGGGCGAGCGTCAGTAGTACTAGAGCGCGCCGTGCCGCGGCGCGAGGCCCGGTCCGACGGCCGTATGGTGGGTGACGCCGCCGCAGAGGATGTCACGAACGAGCGCCTCGACCGTGTTCAACTCGGTGAAGGTCATGCTGGCCACCTTGCTCGGTGTGCCTCTACGACACGCCGGCACCCTGGCCGGGTTCGGTCACGAGCGGCGTGGTGTCCGGTTCGGCCCGAACATGATGACCTCAGTCCAGACGTCGCGAAGGCGGTCGCACAGCCGGGGCGAGAGATTCTGGTCGATGAGCAGCTTCACCCTCCGCCGACCGCAACCAGTCGCCGCTCGCGATCAGCGGCAAATGCGAGGCAGGCCCGGATGTCTTCGCGGGTCAGGTCCGGAAAGTCTCGGAGGAGGTCGTCCTCGGACATGCCGGACGCCAAGTAGTCGAGCACGTCGGAGACCGTCATGCGCAAGCCACGGATGCAGGGCTTGCCGCTACGTTTTCCGGGCTCAATCATGATCCGGTCCAAGTCGTGCTGTTCTATCGTGTAGGTGTAGATGCCCTCAACGTCGGCGGCCGCCTTCCGCGAGAGCCTATAGGCGCCCATCGCTGCGCAACCGGGCTTCGACTTCTTCCATGATCGACGGCACCGTCTTGCCGCTCGGACCGCTGTCGAGACCTTCCCGCACGGCGGCCTGAAGCGCCTCGAACCCGACGCCGCGCTCGCGGTCGCGCCGAATCAGGTCCCGGATGTACTCGCTGTCGTTGGTGAAGTGGCCTGCCGCGATCTGCGCCTTGATCCACTGGTCCTGCAGATCGGTCAACGTAATCGTCTTACGGACGGTTCCCATCGTAGCCTCCGGAAGCCTGCATACGATCATATTATTGGTGCAGAATAGCACAGGCGGTCGGTGCCGAACTTCGCGGCCGGCCGTTCACTCCAGCCAGCCGTCCTCCTCCAGCACCCGCCGCAGACGGTCCTCGGCGGCGAGCGCCGCGGCGAGGCCTGCTTGAAAGCCGCCGCCTCGGGCAGCGGCGGAATGTCCTCGCCGATAGGCGGCAGCGAGCGGCACGTTCAGTCATACCGGCGTGAGGGTCACCGATGCACGGGTGAAGTAGATCGCCGTCCGGCTCTCGAATCCCGAGTCGACCCCGAGCAGCAGCCAGGCCCGGCCATCGGGAGCTATCGCGATCGGGTCCGGTACCGGTCGGCCCCGAAAGGACTTGCGTTCCCATCGACGCGACTGCTCGCAGCGTCTGGAGTTGGCGACGTTGCCGAGCACCACGGCCTGCGCGCCGCCGGTGGACTGGTTGCCGATGTCGATGTTCATCCGCAGGTAGGAGCCGTCGCGGATCGGGAGCGGTTCGACGGCGGTTGCACCCGCCTTGATCCAGACGCTCTCGCCCGGCGCACCGCCGACGCCGATGCACCCGGCCGGCGTATCGGTGGCGATCTCCACGCTGACGGCGACGCTGTAGCGCGCACCGGGCGACAGGCCGCCGACGGGGCCCTTGAAGAACATGAAGAGGTCGTCGCTCCGGTTGATTCCGGAGAGGAACAGGGCGGACCCCGGCTCCAGCGGGGGCGGGAGAACGCGGTAGTCGGCAGTCAACTCGTAGATCGCTGCATGGGCGGGTGGATAGTCGGCGAAGCCGGCGATGAATCCCTGCGGTCCGCGACTGAAGTCGAAGGTGAACGTCAGCGCCTCCGTCGGCTCGCTCGGATGGCCCGAGCAGCCGCCGGCGAACGCGGCGGCCAGCAGCGACGCGACGGCGAAGCGGGAACGCGGACGCATCGGGAGCTCAGCCGCACATGGCGTGTGCCAGCGCCGCGAAGCTCTCGACGATCAGATCGGGCTGGTGCGGCGTATCGCCGAAGGGGCGCCGGCGCCGGTCGATGAACGCGGTGCGCATGCCGTAGGCCTTGGCGCCGATGCAGTCGAAGGCGTGGTTGGCGACGAACAGCACGCTCGAACGGTCGACGCCCAGCAGCTCGCACGCCTTCGCGTAGGTCGCATGGTGCGGCTTGAAGCAGCCGGCCTCCTCCACCGAGATCACCGCGTCGAAGTCGAATCCGATGTGCGGCTTCGCCGCCTCCAGCATGTCGCGGTCGCCGTTGGAGAGGATGGCGAGCCGATACCGTTCGCGCAGCCGGCCGAGGGCCGCGAGCACGTCGGGAAAGGGCTTCAGCCGCTCGATGCAGGAGACCAGTCGACACACCTCGTCGTGGGTGTGGTCGATGCCGGCCCGGCGCATGACCTGGGCCACCGCGCGGTGACCGATCTGCCGGTAGGAGGTGTGGCCGCGGGCGCACAGCGAGTCGATCATCGAGTCCTCGAAGTGCGTGCGCCGCCACCAGGTGACGAAGCGGTGC
>WTGR01000615.1 GCA_011523485.1 Acidobacteriota bacterium | reverse complement strand
GACGACGTGAGGAGATTGGTCATGCCGTAGTTGCCCTCGTGACAGGCGTACTCGAACGTCGGACCTTCGGCGGGACGCCACGGCACCATCCCGCTCCAGGGCCGCGTCCAGACGCTCGGATCGGTCACCGTGAACGAGTACTCGATGGCGTCCGCACCGCGCCGGCTGAACCGCTCGACGACGCGGCGGTTCGGGCCCGAACCCAGATAGTCGGTCTGCGCATGGAAGTTGCCGGTCTCGACGACCAGCGTGTCGCCCTCCCAATGGCCGCGCGACACCCCCAGCCAGAGCCGGACCTGGTCGGGCAGCTCAGGTTGCTCGAAGACCGGGATGATGCGGAAGTCGTGGATCTGCTCCTGGAAGATGGCGACGTAGCCGGGCGACTGCAGAATGTGAACGTGGTTGTTGTAGCCGCTCGAGGTGATCGGCACGTGGCGGTAGACCAGACAGCGGTCGCCCAGATCCATGTCCTCCGGCCCGTGCGCCGGCACCCGCCCCCGCTTGGCCGCGGCCAGCCGCTGCGCTTCGGGAGTCGCCTCGTACTCCCGGCGTTCCGGCGTCCGCGGCGGCAGCCGTCCGTCCGGCGGATCGGTGATGAGCGACGTGCGGCCGATCGAGATGCCGCGGTCCCACCAGAACTGGTTGTAGGCGAGGGCGACGTCCTGCTCCCAAGTCAGCTCGCTCCGCCGTTCGGAGGTGGCCCGCGTCTCGGACGCGAGGTTGGCCGCCGCGATCTCCTCGTCCGTCAGCCGCTCGCGGCCGGCGTACTCCGCCGGTCGTTCCAGCGGCGTGATCGTTCCGTGGTTCCACACGCCCTGCAGATCGGGATCCCCCCAGGGCGTCCGGAGCGCTGCCGGCGGCTCGTCCGGCGCGACGCGCTGGGCCGCGGCCTTCTGCGGACTTCCGCCGGCAACCACCGCCAGCACGGCGAACGCGAGAACAGTGCCTCTCATACGGACATCCTCCAGGCTCGAGCGGGACCGGGCCGGTCCGTCGTGGGACTTGGCCGGGCGTGGGACCGTGCCGCTCCTTCGCATGATCGCCCAGTCGCGCGTCCCGCGCAAGCGCCGCCCGCGAAACCCGCCTGCTGTAGTATTGTTCGGTTCCGTCTGTACGGCAGGCGAGACTCGGAGGTCAGGCGCCCATGCGCATCCACTTGATCAACCCCAGTCACATCGCGTTCGGACTCGCGGTCATCACGCCGCGCTGGCTGTACGTTCTGGCCCATGCGACACCGCGCAAGTGGGGCGACCCGAACATCGTCGACGAGACCCTCGAGCCGCTCGACCCGGAGACGATCCAGGCCGGCGACATCGTCGGCATCGGCATTCACACCGGCAACGCGTTGCGCGGCTACGAAGTGGGGCGGTTGTGTCGCGAGCGGGGGGCGCACGTCGTCTACGGCGGCATCCACGCAACGCTCTATCCGGAGGAGGCGCTCGAACGGGGCGCCGCGCACGCGGCGGTGAAGGGCGACGGCGACGGGATCTGGCCGCAGGTGCTCGACGACGTCGCGGCCGGGCGGCAGGAGCGGATCTACGAGGGCGGCCGGGTCCCCGGCGCCTCGCTGCAGAAGGCGCGCTGGGATCTGATGCCGCGCGATCGCTACATGTGGGCTTCCGTGCAGACCGTACGCGGTTGCCCGAAGCATTGCTCCTTCTGCTCCGTCTGGCGAACCGACGGTCAGGAGCCCCGCCAGCGGACCGTCGACGCCGTGCTGGAAGAGATCGTTCAGTTGCGCCGGATGGGCTTCCGCTTCATCGCGCTGGCCGACGACAACTTCTATCCGGTGACGCTCGAGGATCTGGCGATGGCCCGCCGCCGGGAGGATCCCTCGCGGCTGCACGAGCTGGAGGCATTGCGCGAGGAGCGCTTCGAGTTGATGGAACGGCTTGCGAAGCTGCCGCGGGACACGGTCTTCTTCACGCAGATCACGATGGAGGCGGCCGAGGATCCGGCGTTTCTCGACGCCATGCGCAACGCGCGCATCCGCGGCGCCCTGATCGGCGTCGAGGCGGTCACCGAGGAAGGCCTGAAGGACGTCTACAAGGGCTTCAACCTGGCCGGCGATGCCCTGGTGAACCAGCTCCAGCAGTTCCGCGAGCACGGCGTGCACGTGCTGGGATCGTTCATCTTCGGGCTGCCCAGCGACCGGCCGGACAGCTTCGAGGCGACTGCCGCGCTCGCCCATGCCGCCGACATCGACTTCGCGCAGTTCCTGACCCTGACGCCTTTCCCGGGCACGGTCGACTTCCTGAAGTGGGAGAAGAACGAAGCGGCCGAGTTGCCCGATGTGGACGGCGTGCCGGTCAGCCGCTACTGGCTGATTCCGCCGATCAAGCGGCCGAAGATCTTCTCGCCGCACCCGGCGATGACGGCCGAGGAGATTCGGACCGGCACCCAGCGCGCGTGGGATCGCTTCTACTCCCTCGGCAAGGTCTGGCGCCGCTCGCGCTGCGTCCGCTCCATCCGTTACCGTCTGGCGTTCATGCTGGTGTCGAAGCTGTACCGCCAGATGTACGGCAACACCGGCATCGCCACCGACAGCGCCCGGGTCTCGCGCTCCGCCGCCTGGGCGCGGTGGCTCGCCATTCCGCTCAAGCGCCTGTTCTCCGCCGCACCGATGCCGGAGCTGCAGGTGCCTGTGCGCTAGGGGTCTGCGCCGCAGGAGCGGTGCGACAGAGGCGCGCCGGGCGTCGTCCGTGCGAGCCGCCGCCTGGATCAATGTAAACGGGAAGGGCGGCGGCGTCGTCTCCGAAACCGCCGCCGCGGTCCGGAACGTGGTCGAGACGTCAGGTGGCGCCCGGTGAGGTAAGAGCCTATGACTGCCGCCCTGCAGCGTGCGACTCTGACGGTCGCACTTTCGACGCTGGCCCTCGTTGCCGTCGAGCCGGCGTTGTCGAGCGGCGCGCGAGCGCTCGGGCAACCGCCGCGGCAAGCGACGGCCGCGGACGGAACGGCAGCGATCCTGTCATTCATCAACATCTCCGGCGATTCGGCGGACGACTGGATCGGTACCGGCATCGCCGAGAGCGTCGCGTCCGACCTGAACCGCGCGGGCGTCGGCGCGACCCGCACCGAGACGGCATCCGTGCCTCGGGCGACGGAGGTGGGCCTGGGTGCGCCGGACGCCATCGTCGAGACGGGCCGGATCCTGGGGGTCTCCTGGCTCGTGACCGGCGCCTATCAGAGGATGGGCGACCGACTCCGCATCACGGCGCGCGTGTTCGACGCCGCCACGGCCGCCGTGCTCGACGCGGTGACGGTCGACGGCGCATTCGATGAGCTGTTCGACGTGCAGGACCAGGTCGCTGCACAGGTGCGCCGGATGCTGGCGTCGGGCTCGAGCCTCGCGCAGACTCGACCCGCGACGGCGCCGCCCGAGAGAGCGCAACCTCCGACTCTCGCAGCCCCGGAGGCGCCGCCCCAGGGCCCCGGCGCCCTTACGGGGATCCCCGGGCGCAGGCCCGGCCCCATGACCGGACGTCCCGGGCGTCCACCGGGAGGGCCCGGCCCCATGACCGGACGTCCCGGGCGTCCACCGGGAGGGCCCGGCCCCATGGCCGGACGTCCCGGGCGTCCACCGGGCGGGCCCATGACCGGACGCCCCGGTTCGGGCGGCCCCATGGCCGGACGCCCCGGCGGTCCCGGGTCCGAGACGGGCGCACCGCCCCGCTCCGAACCGGCGGAGCAGCCGGCCGGCTTCAGCTCCGCCACGGCGGGTTCCGGCTTCATCATCGACGGTCCGCCTCCTCCGGTCGCCCCGGAGATCGTCGCGCGCGATGCCGCGGGCCGCGCCACGGTCCGGGCCGTCCGCCTCGACGCACCGCTGCGCGTGGACGGCGTGCTCGACGACGGGATCTACGAGACGGTCCCCTCCATCGAAGGCTTCGTGCAGCAGTTGCCGATCGAAGGCGCACCGACGACGGAACGCACCGAGGCATGGGTCTTCTTCAACGACGACGCCGTCTACGTGGCCGCGAGGCTCTGGTCGTCCGTCCCCGAGTCGCAGTGGATCGCCAACGAGATGCAGCGCGACTCGTTCCAGATCATCAACAACGACTACTTCAGCGTCGGCATCGACACGTTCTACGACCGGCGCAACGGTTTCGCGTTCATGATCACGCCCATCGGCGGCTTCTTCGACTACGAGATCACCGACGAGGGCAACCCCAACAACGACTGGAATCCGATCTGGAACTCGAGCACGGGCCGCTTCGACGGAGGCTGGACCGTGGAGATGGAGATCCCGTTCAAGTCGCTCCGGTTCCAGCCGGGCCAGAACCAGGTCTGGGGCCTGCAGCTCGGACGCCGCATCCGCTACAGGAACGAGACCACCTATCTGACGACCGTCCCCATCTCCGCCGGCCCCGGCATGTTCCGCCTGTCGGCCGCGGGCACCCT
>WTGR01000334.1 GCA_011523485.1 Acidobacteriota bacterium | reverse complement strand
CACGGATGGCAGCGGTCCGTGGCGAGCGCAAGCGCTTGGAGAGGGAGTTTGAGAACAGGACCGCGACCAGGAACGATCGCGACCATCGGGCCTCGGAGCTGCTCCGTAGGCGTCCGCTTCCGGAGTTCGTGAGCATCCGCGTCTCGTGGCTGCGGGGCGGGCTCCGGCGGGGTCGGTGATGCTGACCGCCGTCACCGTCACCCGTCTGGAGAAGGCCGCGACCGACAACGGCTTCGATCTCGATCCGGAGCGCACGGCCGACTGGCTTTGTTTCGGAAGCAGCCAGACCGCGATGCGCATCTGGCTCTCGGCCAGCGGAGAATCCCGGATTCTCGCCGCCACATCGCGAACGGACGTCCTCGACGCGTTGGCGGGGCTTGGCGTCGTGTTCACGGACATGCTCCCGAGCGGCGCCGCCGGTGCGCTGAGCGTCGGCGATATCGCCGCACTCCACCGCCTGTTGCGCCGCGCGTTCCAACTCTCGCGCACGCTGCCGGACGCGCTGCTTCACGACTTCGAGAATGAAACCGCGAACCTGCCACGGGGAACGGAAGCCCAACGCCTGGTGGTCCAGCGTGTCGGTCAGGACATCTTCCGCCGCGGCCTGTTCGAGTACTGGGATGGCCGTTGCGCGATCACGGGACTCGGGGTGGCCGAACTCCTGCGCGCGAGCCATATCAAGCCGTGGGCCGCCTGCGGCACGGACACGGAGCGCCTCGACGTCTTCAACGGCTTCCTGCTGGCGGCTCATCTCGATGCGGCGTTCGACGCCGGCTTCATGACGATCGCAGAGGACGGCAGGGTGCTCCCCTCGAACACCCTTCCTCCCGACGCCCGGTCCGCGCTTGGCCTCGACAGGGCACTGAAGGTCCACGGACTGCACCGCGCTCACGAGCGCTATCTGCCGTGGCACCGGGGCGAGGTATTCCGCAAGTCAGCAGAGAGGGCGAGCTGACGCGCACCGGCCGCCTGTCACACTGGGTCTACGGCTCCAGGTGCACCTCCGCGAGGGCGATTCCCTGCTCGCCGGCGACCGCGTACAGGAAATAGACGCGGCCGTCCTCCTCGAAGATCGCCGGGTCGCGCAACTGGTTCACCGGGACGTTGATGGCGCCGCCGCGGGACGGCTCCACCGGCAGGTCCGCGCCCTCCCAGGGCCGCTCCGGGCGCAGCACCTCCGCCCGCCCGGTCGCCCTCCAGTCCCGCCAGTCGCCGGACAGGTCGATGCTCGCCAGCCACACCCGCTCCGGCGCGTCGCCCCGTTCGGTCCAGAAGACGTACAGCCGGTCGTCCCGCTTCAGCAAGGCCGAGTGCCGCATGTTCGGGTTGAACAGGCTCGGTCCCTCCTCGAAGCCGGTCAGGCCGTCGCGCGAGCGGTACATCACGCCCGGCATGGCCAGTGCGTACCAGTAGCCGTCGTGCGGGAAGGCGCGGAAGTACGGCCGGCCGAGGATCTCCGGACGCGCTTCGAAGTGCAGCCCGTCCTTGGAGACCGCCGCGCGGGTGACCTGGGGGCCGCGCTCCCGCCCGTGGACGTACATCACGATCTCCTCTCGCTCGTCGACGACGTGCACGTCCGGCGACGCGATGTGCGCGTACGCCCCCGCCGGGTTCGGCGAGTCGGCGCCGCAGGGCGGGCAGGTGGCGGGGAAGTGCGACTGCTCGATCTGCAGCGTTCCCGGCTCGTGCATCGTCCACGGTCCGGCGAGGTCGTCCGCGTAGGCGAGCCGGATGTAGATGCCGCGGTGATCGGCGAAGTACAGGTAGTAGCGGCCGAGGGGGTTCTCTACCCAGTCCGGCACGCGAATCAGCGACGGCCCGGCGATGTTGCTCCCCATCCGTCCGTCCATGTCCGGAGCGATGATGGGGCGATCGAGCAGGCGCTCGATGCGGATGGTCTGCGCCGCGGACGGCTGAGGCGCCGCGGCAAGCAGGACGATGGTCGCGGGCGCGAGCACCGCGAGACCGTGGGATAGTCGCTGTATCGAACGCATGACGTCTCTCCTCGCCGTCCGGCCGCGTGCCGGACCCGGCGTGTTCTGCAACGGCTACCGGGCGGTGATGTCCGGGCGCGGGTCGGGCACGAACCCGTCGCGGTTCGGCATCTCGATGCCCGGCAGCGCGGCGGCGTCGATCCGCTCGTCCTCGCCGACGAGATCGTTGAGGAACAGCACGTAGGCGACCGCGGCGTAGACCTCGTCCGCGGTCAGCGATCCGGGCTGGTTGAACGGCATGGCGCGGTAGACGTAGTCCCAAAGCGTCGTGGCCGCCGGCCAGTAGCTTCCCACGGTCTTGCGCGCCTCGTCGGTCGCCAGTGAGTCCCTTCCGCCGGCCAGCCGGTCGTCCGGCCCCTCCGTGCCGGTCGGGCCGTGGCACGCGGCGCAACGGCGGTCGTACACCGCCCTTCCGGCGGCCGCGGTGGCCCCGCCGGGCGGCAGCTCGACGCCTGCGGGTCCCACGATTGCCCCCCAGCCGGCGATGTCCGCCGTCGTCGCCGGGCGTCCCAGCCCGAGTGTCTGCGCCCCGGCCCCGGCGACGCACAGCACGGCGCACAGAACCACCCCGACTGCCGCGCGGGTCGGTCCGGGGAATGCGGCGCCCGGTTCGCCCCCCCTACACATCGACGTTCTCCACCGCGCCGTCGCGGGCGATGCGCCAGCCCTGGATGGCGTTGTTGTGATAGCTCGATCGCGTGCCGCGCACCGCTATCAACGCCGCGCGGGTCGGCTGGACGTCGCCCGTCTCGTCGATGCAGCGCGACGCCAGAACGGTCTCCGAGCCGTCCCAGCGCCAGTCGAAGCGGAACCGCGTATGCGCGAGCGGCAGCACCGGATCCTGCAGCCGCGCCGCGGCCCACGACCGGCCGCCGTCGGTCGACACCTCGACCCGGGCGACGCGGCCGCGGCCCGACCACGCCAACCCGCCGATTTGATGGAAGCCGGGACCGGCGAGCCGCTGGCCGCCGGACGGCCGGGTGATGACCGACTTGGCGTCCATGACGAAGGTGTACTGCCGCGCCTCGCCGTTCGGCATCAGGTCGGTGTACTTCGAGGTCTCCTCACGCGTCAGGTACGACCGGTCGACGACCCGCAGCCGGCGCAGCCACTTGATCGAGATGTTGCCCTCCCAGCCGGGGATCAGCAGCCGCAGCGGGTAGCCCTGGGCCGGCCGCAGCGCCTCGCCGTTCTGCGCGAAGGCCACCAGCGTGTCGTCGAGCGCCTTGTCGAGCGGCACGCTGCGGGTCATCCGGCAGGCGTCGGCTCCCTCGGCCACGAGCCACGCGGCATCGTCCCGCACGCCCGCTTCGGCGAGCAGCACCGACACCGGCACGCCGGTCCACTCGCTGCAGCTCGTCATGCCGAACGCCGCCTGCGCGTCGGTGTCCGGCGCGGCCGGCGACCACTTGACACGGCCGTTCCCCGAGCACTCGACGAAGTAGACGCGCGTCACCGCCGGCATGCGCCGCAGGTCGTCCATCGAGAAGACCAGGGGCCGCTCGACCAGCCCGTCGACCAGCAGCCGGTGCGCGGACGGGTCGATATCGGGAATCCCGGCGTGATGCCGCTCGAAGTGCAGCGCCGAGGGCGTGATGGCGCCGTCCAGATCCTGCAGCGGCGTCAGGCTGCCCGCGGCCTGGTCGTAGCGCGACCCGCGCACGCGGCGCAACGCCGTCTCGAACCCCGACCGCTCGCCGTAGCCGCTCACGCCGGCGCCGAGCCGCCGGCCGGACGATCCCTGTCCCGCCGCGGTCCCCGGTGCGACTACCGCCGCGGCCGAGCCGAGCGCGGCCGCCTTCAGGAAGCCGCGCCGGCTGCGCGCCAATCCGGCTCGTGTCTGCTCGCCTGGCATCGGGTCCTCCTCCCAAGCACTCGAAGATCCAGTTCGCCGCCGGCCGCCGGTCGAGCGTCCGCTCCGCCCGCGAGTCTGCGCCGCCGGAACGGCGCCGCCCGCCGGGTCAGGCCCCGTTCAGGTAGGCGGCAATCGGGGCCGCAGGGGTTGTCGAGCTACTGCTGGCGTCCCTCCCCTCCCGCCTCGATCGGCTCGGTGGCGAGAAAGCGGAGCAACTCGGCGTTGACGACGTCGGGCACCTCCTCGTGGGGGTTGTGGCCGACGCCGGGGATGAGAAACACCTCCCCGTTGGGGAGAATCCCGGCGGCCCGCCGCGCGTTGTCGGGGAAGTCCGGTCCGTCGATCTCGCCGCCGAGGATGAGGGTCTTCGCCTCGATATGCGGCCAGTCGTCGACGACCGTATCCATGGAGCGCAGGTTGCCGCCGAGACGGCGCACGTAGGCGAGCCGCGGCCAGTCGCCGCTGAGCCGCTGGCCGTGCCGGATGCGGAGGTGGTCGAGGAACGCCGGCTTCCAGTCCACGTAGCGCCGCGTGTCGGTCCGCACGTCCGCCTCGTAGGCGGCCTGCAGAT
>WTGR01000450.1 GCA_011523485.1 Acidobacteriota bacterium | reverse complement strand
ATCCTCGAAGACGACGGGCCCGTGGCGCGTGTACTTGAGCTCGACCTCCACGTCGCTCCGCCCCTTGACGGGGATCGCGTCCGAGATGACGGTCATCTCCTCCCACCGGCCGAGATGGCGGTACTGGTCGGGATTGGCCGGGTTGGTCTCGTAGACGTAGAGGTCCTCGTTGTCCTGCCCGAAGACGGTCAGGCCCCACGCGCCGTGTTCGTTGTGGCCGATGGAGACGCCGGGCAGGACCGGCTCGCCGCCCCCGATGACGTTCCAGCCGGGGGCCACCAGGTGCACCCAGTAGCGCAGCGACGGGGCCGACTGCGCGCGGTGCGGGTCGTTGGCCATGATCGGATAGCCGCTCAGGGTTCGCGTGCCGTGCACGACCCAGTTGTTGCTGCCGATGGCGTCGTGGTCGTTGCGCTCCAGGTCGATCTCCGACGGCTGCGCGGCCGCGAGCCGCTCGAACGTCTCCCGGTCGCCGCGGTGGGCGACGGTGACGTCCTCCGGCTCGAAGGTGAGCGCCCGGCGGTGGGCGCGGTACAGATCGAGGATGCCGTCTTCGAGCAGCGAGGCGTCTATGGCGGGATCGAGCGTCAGGTCGGGATCGCCGATGTAGTAGTTGAGCTCCTTGACGGCGTCCGCCCCGATCGCGGCCACCGCGCGCGCGTTGTCGAGCTCCTGCGTGACGTTCGACACCAGTCCCTGGTGGCGCGAGATCACCACCTCCGGGGTCCAGCGTCCCGGCCTGATGCCGAGCAGCTCGAACTCGAGGGGCAGCAGGTCCGGCTCGCGTTCCGTGCGGTCGATCCAGGCGTTGACGCCGTCTACGAAGGCCGGGATGATCGTGTCTCCCCGCTCGTGGTAGTGGCGCATCTCGGTCGTCAGGTCGCCCCGGAAACGGAACAGGCGGGCGCCGGTGTCGCGCTCGATCTCGCGCGGGCCGAGGATCTCGGCGACGGTGCCGGTGGCGCGCCGCCGCCAGATCTCGAACTGGAACAGCCGGTCGCGCGCCGCCGCGTAGCCCTGCGCGAAGAACAGGTCGTGCTCGTTCTCCGCGTAGATGTGGGAGATCCCCCAGCGGTCGGTCACGATCTCGACCGGTGCGAGCAGACCGGCCGCATCGAGCGTCTCCTGCCGTGGCTCCTGGGCCCGGGTCACCACGCCGCCGGCCGACAGGACCAACGCCAGCGCGGCCGCGACTCGAAGAATGTGCATGAACATCATGGCTGGACTCCCCATTCCACGCGAAACTCGTGCATTATAGGCGCGCCATGTCCGACGTCCCGACGCCTTCCCGGAATCCCCTCGTTGCGTCCGAAGACTGGTGGGCCGTCTGGCTCGCCGGGCTCGTCATGACCGGCGTGGTCGCCGGCGCCATCGGCGCCGTGCCCGGCGTCGGGCGCTGGACGGCGCTGCCGACCGAGGCGTTCGCGGGCCGCGCGGCGGGACTCGCCGGGCTCGGCATCGTCATGGCCGCCCTCTCCGCGCTCGCCGTACGGATCATGGGGCACTCCGCCCGGCGCCATGCCGTCGCGTTCGCTCCCCTCTTCCTGTTGGCCGTCGCCGCCTACACCCTGGCCAACCAGGCGGGCGTCCGCGCCGCCGGTTTCGGCTACGCTTTCTGGGCCCTGATCATCGGCCTGATCATCGCGAACACCCGGGGAACGCCCGACTGGCTCAAACCGGCCCTGCGCAGCGAGCTCTACATCAAGACCGGCCTCGTGCTGCTGGGCGCGGAGGTGCTGTTCGGCAACATCCTGCGCCTCGGCGGGCCGGGACTGTTCGTCGCCTGGCTGGTGACGCCGGTCGTCCTCGTCTTCATGTACCAGTTCGGGGTCCGGTTCCTGCAGATCGGCAGCCGGTCGCTGGTGATCGTCATCGCGGCCGCCACCTCGGTCTGCGGCGTATCGGCCGCCATCGCCGTCGCCGCGGCCGCGCGGGCGCGCAAGCAGGAGCTGACGCTCGCCGTGGGCATGTCGCTGATCTTCACCGTGGCGATGATGATCCTGATGCCGCTCGGCATCCGCTGGGCCGGCATGGACCCGGTGGTCGGAGCGGCCTGGATAGGCGGCACCGTCGACGCCACCGGGGCGGTGGTGGCGGCCGGCGCCATTCTCGGCGAGCAGGCGGAGCAGATCGCGGCCGTCGTGAAGATGATCCAGAACACGCTGATCGGCGTCGTGGCGTTCCTGGTGGCCGTGTTCTGGGTCACGCGGGTCGAGGCCACGAACGAGCGCAAGCCGGAGGCGATGGAGATCTGGCACCGCCTGCCCAAGTTCATCATCGGCTTCGTCGGCGCCTCGCTGCTGTTCTCGTTCGTGCTGACGCCGACGCTCGGCGAAACGCGCGTGGCCGAAACGCTCGACCTGACCTCGGACGTGCGCGGCTGGCTGTTCTGCCTGGCGTTCGTCAGCATCGGCCTGGAATCGAGCGTGCGAGACCTCGCCCGGCACACCTCGGGCGGACGGCCCATCCAGCTCTACGTCACCGGGCAGGCGTTCAACGTCGTCCTCACCCTGGCCGCCGCCTGGCTGGCCTTCGGCGGCATCCTGTTCGAGCGGGTGGGCGACGTGGAAACGAACGCTCGAATCGAAGCCCGGCCCGCCGCCGTGATCGAGCGCAACCTCGCCACCGGCCGCGACGCCACGCCGCTCTTCTACACGGAGGTCGAGGGCTGGCGGAACTACCTGCCTGCAAGACCCGGGGGCACAAGAGCGGCGCCACCTTCCGATTGACGACCAAACGGTCGCTCTACCGCCCGGCCCGCTGGCGTCGGAAGTACTCCACCTGGAACTCGCGCACGTTGCGGTTGTGCTCGCGCAGCGTGTCGGCGAACGCGTGGGTGCCGTCGTTGCGGCTCACGAAGTAGAGGTAGGTGACGTCGGCCGGATGCAGCGCAGCGTGCAGCACGTCGCGCCCGGGCGCCGCGATGGGACCGGGCGGCAACCCGCCGTAGCGGTAGGTGTTGTACGGCGAATCGACTTGCATGTTCCGGCGCGTGAGATTGCCGTCGTAGACGCCGGCCAGCTCGAGCGCGTAGATGACCGTGGGATCGGTCTGGAGCGGCATGCCGATCCGCAGCCGGTTGTTGAAGACCGCCGACACCAGGCCGTGCTCGGCATGGGCGCCGGTCTCCTTCTGGATGATGGAGGCGAGCGTCACCGTCTCCCGCACGCTCAGGCCGCGCTCGGCGGCGCGCGCGCGGAGATCGGCGTCGAACACCGTCCGGAACTGGGCCACCATCGCCGCAACGAGATCGTCGACCGTCGCGTGGCGGGGCAGCGAGTACGTCTCGGGGAAGAGGTAGCCCTCGAGGTCCGTCGCCTGCGCATCCAGATCGGCGATGAGCGCCACGCGGGACGCCGCCGCCGCGAACGCTGCGGCGGAGCCGAAGCCCCTCGTTTCCACGATGGCCGCCATCTCCGGCAACGTCAGCCCCTCGGGAAAGGTGATGGGACGCAGGTGAACACGGCCGTCCGCGATCTTCGCTACCGCGGCCAGCGGCGATACCGGGGCGTCGAAGAAGTACTCGCCCGCCTGCAGGTCGCGGTCGCGCCCGCTGCGCCGGACGGCGAAGCGGAAGAGCCACTCCTCGGCCACGACGCCGGCGTCAGCCAGCCGGCTCGCCATCACGGCGACGGAATCGCCGCGCTCGACATCCACGAACACGCCCGTGTCCGCTATCCCCGGATGGGGCGCATCGAGGCGGGCCAGCAGCTCCTGCCAGGCGAACGCGGCCGCCCCGGCTCCCAGTAGAAGCAGGCCGGCCAGTGCCATCGAGAGCCGCTTGAGCATCCGCCTACGCCTCCTCGCCGGCATCCCAATCACTCATCGACGGCATCCGGTCGCCGGTCGTCGCGTTCCGGTCCAGATAATCCTGCAGAATAACGGCCGCAGCCGCCGCGTCCAGCCGGGCTTTGCGTTTCCGCCAATCGCGCTCCCGCACCGCGAGCCGCGATTCGGCCTCCACGCTCGTCAACCGTTCGTCCTGCAGCACCAGCGGTACCCCGGTGACCGCCCGGAGCGCGTCGGCGAACGCGAGCACTCGCTCGGTCTGCCGATGCGCCGCGCCGGCCAGCGCACGCGGAACGCCGAGGACGACCACCGCCAGGCCGTCGGGCTCGGCGGCGACGACGGCCACCTCGCCGGCCACCGCGGCGGCACGTTCCCGCAACGAGCCGCGCGGCGCCACCACCCGCAACGGACGCGCGAGCGTCGCGGACGCATCGCTCACCGCAAGTCCGATACGGCGGTCCCCGTAGTCGATACCGAGTGCCCGCATCTCTCGAGCCGGCGGGCAATCCCCCCGGCGCGCTCCGTTTCTCAGAGTACGCCTCGACCCGATACCATGTCCACGGGGTGGCCATCGGCTCAACGGGTGCACGACATGAAAGTGAGGCTTTGCCGTACGGGGGTATTGAGCGAGCGC
>WTGR01000230.1 GCA_011523485.1 Acidobacteriota bacterium | reverse complement strand
TCGAGTACGCCTGTCACGAGGGCAACTACGGCATGACCAATCTCCTCACGTCGTCGCGGGCGGTCGAAGCCCGCCGCTGAGGAGTACCAACCACCGCAGAAGAGGAAGGCAAGGAGGGTTGACATGACGGTTCGCGGTTTCGCCGCCGCTTGCATGCTGATCGCGTTCACGGCGGGTGCGCCTGTGTCGGCCGCGGCCCAGGACGGCTTCGAGCCGCCCCGGTTGCCGGACGGCAGGCCCGACCTGCAGGGCGTGTGGGATTTCCGCACGCTGACGCCGCTGCAGCGGCCGGAGGATCAGGAGAGCGCCGTGCTTACGGCCGAGGAGGCGGCGGCGGTCGAGGCCCGATCCGCCGAGCGCAGCGCCGAGCTGAACGCGCCGACCGAGCGCAGCGGCGAGTTGCTGCCGGTGGGCGGCAACGTCGGCGGCTACAACCACTACTGGGTCGATCAGGGCGCCAGCGTCGTCGATGACCAGCGGACGTCCCTCATCGTCGATCCGCCGGACGGCCGCGTGCCGCCGTTGCAGCCTGGGTTCGAGCTGATCGAGCTGTCGCTCGGCGAGGATCGGCCGGGGACGCGCCCGGTTCGCGTCCGCGCCGCCGGCATCGGCGCCGACAGCTACGAGGACCGCGGGCTGGCCGAGCGCTGCCTGCTCGGGTTCAACTCCGGCCCGCCCATCGTGCCGGCCGGCTACAACCAGAACCTGCAGATCTTCCAGACGCCGGACCACGTCGTCATCCTGCACGAGATGGTGCACGACGCCCGCATCGTCCCGCTCGACGGACGCGACCATCTGCCGGGGAGCGTCCGGCAGTGGATGGGCGATTCCCGCGGCTACTGGGACGGCGATACGCTGGTCGTAGAGTCGATCAACTTCACCGACAAGGTGGCCAGCTTCAACCCGTCGGTGGCCACGGCGGCCGGCGACGGCTCGACGCTGCATCTGACGGAGCGCTTCACGCGGATCGCCGGCGACACGCTGCTCTACGAGTTCACGGTCAACGATCCGACCACCTTCACGCGTCCCTTCACGGCGGCGCTGCCGATGAAGCTCGGCGAGGGGATGTACGAGTACGCCTGCCACGAGGGCAACTACGGGCTGTTCAACATCCTGTCGGGCGCCCGCGCGGCGGAGCGTGACGCCGCGTCGCAGCAGTAGGCGATTTCGGGGGGCGGGGGCCGGCGGCGTTGTCGTCGGCCCCTTTCCGCCGCCGAGCTCGCACGTCCCGCCCGCAAGTCCTTTTCACGAATGCGACGGTGGACGAACGTCCGGCCGTCTGGCCACCATCTCGGCAACGCCGGGTTCATTGCCGGCCGCGACCCGCGCGGTTCGCTCCGCGGCGCGGAGCACGTCCCACCGCCATCCCCTGACCATCCGCTCCAGCTCTCCCGGCCGCAGCACGTAGCCGTGCCCGCGCTGTCCGTCCGGCGCAGGCAGATGCAACGCCGCCACGAACAGCCCGCCCGGACGAACCCCGCCGCGGACCGCCGCGAACAGCGGACGGTGCAGGAAGTAGCAGTCGACGATCAGGTCGTAGGCCGCCGGCTCGATAGTGAACTCCGGCGGGTCCGCTTCCAGGTCGGCGACGTGCGGCGCGATCCGCTCGCGGCAGCCGGCCCGCTCCGCGTTCGCGAGCAGCAGGGCGACGGCGGCGTCCGAGCCGTCCACCGCGGCGACCCGCCACCCGCGTGAAGCCAGCCAGACGGCGTGTCGGCCCGCGCCGCACGCCAGGTCCAGCGCCCGGCCCGGCGGCACGCCCGCTACCGCCTCGGGCAGGGGCGGCGACGGCTCCGGCAGCGCGCCCGGTTCGCGATCGGCGTAACGCGCGTTCCACTTGGCGATCTGCGGGTTCATGGATCTGTCCGCGTAGAGCGGGCCGAGGGCCGGGCCACAGGCTGCAACCTGTCGCGGGTGTTGCAACCTGTTGCGCGTGGTCTTCTATCCCGACAATCGTCGCCTCCGGCTCCGATTGCCGCCCAACCGGGCCTGACTGGAAGTCTGCACCGTTCTACGGCGCAGACTCCTAGGGATGGATGCCCCAGACGAGCTCGGCGAGGAATCCGGCCGGAATCCCCACGACGAGCAGGGCCAGGCTGACCAGCAGGAACCGCGAGTAGATCGGGACTCTCAACGCGCGGTGGCTCAGCGGCACGGCCACCGTCTCGCGTTCGTCTATGGCCCGGTAGGCCTGCTGCAGGCCGTCCTCGGTCGACACGTCGAAGTAGTCGCCGCCGTACTCCCGGATGCTCTCGATGAGCGACGGGGTCTCGATCCCCTCGATCGTGGAGCGGCCGCGGTCCGTGTTGATGTAGATGATGTACGGGACGACGTTGCGGGCGGCCAGCGCCGCGAGCTCCGCCTCCGGGATCTCGTCGACGTCGGCGTCCGTGATGATGAGCAGCGCGCGGTTCCGGTTCGCGCCCCGGTTGACGACCGTGGCGTCGATGTCGAAGTGCCGCACGATGGACCGGAGCGCCCCCGTGATGTTGGTCGTGCCCTCCGAATCGATGATGCTGACCCTCTCTTCGGGCACGAAGAACCGGTCGCGCCGCGTGCCCGGCTCGGGGGCGAGGATCTTGACGGTGACGTACGGCGCGCCCAGCACCTGGAAGTAGTACAGCTCGTCGTCGAGGACGAAGTCGTCGACCATGTAGGGATACGACGAAAAGAGCCAGAGCGAGACGCGGTCGTTCTTCTCGCGCCGCATCCGCAGGAACTCGAGGTGCGCTTCGCGGGCCACCTCGGCGCGCGACCGCTCGGTGTTGTTGAATTCCCAGGCCATCGACAGCGACGTGTCGACCAGATCGATCCGCACCCGCGACTCGACGTTCCCGGTGATCTGCTCGGTGGACGTGAGGAACGGGTCGGAGAGCGCGACGACGCCCATCGCGACGGCCAGTCCCAGGACGATCTTGGGGAGGGCGTAGCAGGTGCGCCCGAAGATGCCGCGCTGGTAGCGGAGCGGCACGTCGTGGCCGGAGTGCTGCCGCGCGTGCCGCCGCCGCAGCAGAATCAGGCGGACGGCGGTGAGCAGGGCGGCGGCGACGAGAACGAGGGCGGCCAGGGTCGCGGTGCCCGCGTCGCCGTAGCGCACCTGCGCGAAGTCCGTCTCGATCAGCGCCAGGAGCTGCGCATCCAGAAACTCCGTGAACGCCGTCCAGTCCGGGAGCACCGCTGTATCATACAGAGCGATGGCGACGAACTGGTTCGCGGCGGCGGCGATTCTCTGCGGATTGGGCGTGGTGCTCGGCGCGTTCGGGGCGCACGGGCTCCGCGAGCGCCTGACCGCCGACATGCTGGTCGTGTTCGAGACCGGCGTCCGCTACCACTTCATCCACGCCCTGGGCCTCTTCGCCGTCGCCTGGGCCGCCTCGCGCTGGCCCGGCCCCCTGGTCGGCGCCGCCGGCTGGCTCTTCGTGGCCGGTATCGCGATCTTCTCGGGCAGCCTCTACGTGCTCTCGATCTCCGGCATTCGCTGGCTGGGCGCGATCACCCCCATCGGCGGCCTCTGCATGATTGTCGGCTGGGGGCTGCTGGCCGTTGCGGCGCTGCGCGCGTCCTGATTCCGCCGGCGCAACGCATCCTTCTCAACGCGCTGGCCGATCACCCGCCTTAACGCGCTGGCTGACCACCCGCCCGCCGGACTGGCGCCGTCTTGTCCGCGTTCGAAGCCGCGCCGTGTCAGAGCGCCGCTACGAACATCTCCGCCAGCTCATCGGCCGACCGCCGGTTCCATGTCTCGTTCACTCCGACGAGGACGCGTCCGTTCCGGGGTGCGCCTACTGCGACGCCGTGGTCGCGCAGCCGGCGCCGGAACGTGGAGAAGTCGCCGGTGTTCACTCGCAGCCACGACAGGTTGGTGCCATGCGGGACCCGCTCGACCGAGAACGCGTCGTGACGGGTGAGTTGTGCGAGCCAGGACTCCGCGACATCGACGGCCTGCCGGTAGCGGTCGACGAAGCCCGGCAGGTAGTGGTGGGCGATGGAGGCGAAGGGCCAGGCCGCCGGCAGGCCCGCCCCGAACATGCGCCGCGTGTGGTACATGCCGTCGAGCAGATCGCGCGAGCCGGCCAGGATCGCGCCGGACGGCGCGTTGAAGTACTTGTAGAGCGATACGTAGACGGTGTCGAAGGGTGCCGCGTACTCGGAGACGTCGCGGCCTTCGTAGGCCGCCTGCAGAAAGATCCGCGCTCCGTCGAGATGCAGCCGGATCCCTTCACGCCGCGCCAGGGCGGCGATGCGGTCCAGCTCGCGACGGTCGAAGGTGGCGCCGAAGTGGCGGCGGACCGGTGTCTCGATGGAGATGACCCGCACGGGCCGGCTGACGCGGCCGCCCGCGGTGCGGTCGAGGGTCGCCTGTACCTCGTCCAGCGTGAAGTCGGGGCGGCCGGCGCCGAGCGGGATGAGCGTGATGTTGCTGAGCGTCTGCACGCAGT
>WTGR01000843.1 GCA_011523485.1 Acidobacteriota bacterium | reverse complement strand
CGAGCAGGGCCGGCGACAGCGACAGGACGTCGGCGATGTTGTCGAAGCCGTAGCTCAGATCGTCGGCCGGCAGCAGCTCGCGGCCATCGATCTCCAGGGCCAGCAGATCGCGGATGGCGTTGGTGTACTCCGTCCGGTTCAACCGGTGCACGGTCTCGGTGCCCGGGTTCATGTCGGCGGCGGCGTCACGGTCGAGCCCCGCCTCGATCCATTCGACGAACCCGCCGTACGTCGCGTCGTCCGGACGCGGCCGACGCGGCGGCGGCATCTCCCGCGCCCGCAGCTTGCGGATCACCTTCTCCCAGACTTCCGCGCCCTCGCCCACGTGGACCATGTCGAGCGACTCGAGCGTCAGCCCGGCCGTCCGCAGGCGATCGTTGTGGCAGGTGGTGCAGTACCGATCCAGGATGGCTCGGTACTCGGCGCTCCCGGCGGCGTGCGCCGCGGACGCTTCCGCGGGGACCTCGGGCGCCTGACCGGCGGCATGCGCGGCGGGTGGCGCAACGAACGGGACGGCCAGCGCGACGACCGCCGCCGATACGGACAAACGTCGGAACATCGCGAGCACTGGACGCCTCACTCTCGGAATGGCGGCGAGATCAGCCCAAAGTATCCGTGCATTATCCGAATCAACCGCCTCGGGTGTCAACCCGGGCGCCACGGAGGCACCACCCTTCCCGCGGACCCGGAGGGCCGGTTCCTGCGGGGCCCGGGAGGGCCCCGACTTCGAGACCTTACGGACGCTCCGCAGCCTCGGCCTGTGCGCCGGCGAGGATGTTGTACAGGCCGTAGTTGCCCTCGTGGCACGCGTACTCGTACAGCCGATTGTCGGACCTCGTCATCGTCATCTCGACGCTCCAGGTGCGACTGAACGCGGTCCGATCGTCGACCGTGAAGCGATACAGCAGCGTGTCGGCGTCGAGCAGGCTGAAGCGTTCCACCAGATGCAGGTCGGGTCCCAGTGCCTCGAGCAGCTCCATGTTGGGCGCGGGATGCGCGGTGCCGAGATCCCGGAAGTTGCGGGTCTCGACGACGAGCGTGTCGTCCTCCCAGCGGCCTCGCGAGTCGCCCCTCCACTGCTGCACCCGGCCGGACAGGGCCGGCTGCCCGTCCAGCGGGACGAGCCGCACGTCGTTCACCATCTCGTTGAGAATCGCCACGTGCCCCGGCGTCTGGAACAACTGCACGAAGTTGTTGTAGGCCCCGGGGATCATCGGCGGCCCGGAATTGAAGCCGAGGATGCACCGCTCGTCCACGTCGCGGTCCTCGGGGCCGGCGTTCCGGCCGCGCGCCTCCGCGCGGGCGGCCATGCGCGACCTCCCCTCGGGCAGGTACGAAGGCAGCCGCCCGTCCGGCGGGTCGACGATGAGCGACGTGCGGCGGGTCCCGACGACCGTCGTGCCGTCGTCGAACCAGAACCGGTTGTAGCTGCCGGGATCGCCCGGGCGCGGTGCAGCATCTACCCGCGCGGCGGCCCGCGCCTCGAGCGCCGACACGTCCTCGTCGGTCAGGAACTCCCGGCCCGCCAGATCGGCGGGTCGTTGAAGCGGCGTCAGGGAGCTGAAGTCCCACACGCCCTGCAGGTCGGGCCGGCCGTCCGGCGCACGCGGCACGGACGACGCGGCGGACGCTGCCGGCTGCGCGGCGGCGAGCGCCGGCGCCAGCGCTCCCGACGCGATCACGACGAGGAAAAACCGCCCCACGACAGCAAGCCGTACGTTCATCTGGATATCCCCTTTCGCCGCCACGATCGGTTGCCACAGAGAATAACCTGCCCGACAATCTTCGCTTGCGGCGCAGCCGGACGGTGGCGGACTATAATCAGTCGGGAATGCGCCCGTTCACAGTGCTTGCGGCCGGCATGCTGGTCGTTCTGCTCGCGACGCCGTTCGCCGCCGACGCGCAGTCGCGCGACGCGCCCATCCCGTACGACGTCGGCCAGAGCGCGAGCCCCTCGTTCGAGGGCTGGTACCCCAACGACGACGGCTCGTTCTCGCTGTCGTTCGGCTACTTCAACCGCAACTACGAGCAGACGCTCGACATCCCGATCGGCCCGGCCAACCACTTCACCGCCGGCCCCGAGGATCGCGGCCAGCCGACGCACCTGCTGCCGCGCCGGCACACCGGCGTGTTCACGGTGGTGGTTCCCGCCGACTTCGGCGACCGGACGCTGACCTGGTCGCTCACCGCCGGCGGCGAGACGTTCGCCGTCCCCGGCCACCTGCGGCCGGAGTGGCGGATCGACGCGCTGGAGGAGGTGACCAGCGGCAACCGGCCGCCCGAGCTCTCGTTCGATGCCGACGACGACGAGACCCGCGTCGGCCAGGGCCCCGGCGGCGTGCGGCAGTCGCTGACCGCGGCCGTCGGCGCGCCGCTGGCGCTCGCGATCCGGGTCCGGGACGACCGGGTTCAGAAGCAGAGCCTGCAGGGACGCCCGACCCGCATGGGCCTCGTCTGGAGCAAGTACCGCGGCCCGGGAACCGTCGAGATCGCCGATCCGGCGCCGGAGATCCCGGAGGGCGGCCTGACCACGACGAGCGTCACCTTCGGCGAGCCGGGCGACTACGTGCTGCGCGCGCTGGCCTGGGACGACTCGGGCGGGCAGGGCGCCATCATGGCCGGCGGCTTTCAGTGCTGCTGGACCAACGCGTACGTCGACGTTCGTGTAGAGTGATCGATCCGGGCCGCGCCCGCGGCTACAACGACCCATGACGGCGGAGAAACAGCCATGAAGACGCACACGCTCGTGCTCGCGGCGGTTGCCTCGATTCTGGCCGGCGGCGCCCTGCCGGCGACGGCGCAGACGGCCGGCTCGAACGACGTCACGTTCGCAAGGGACATCGCACCGATTCTGCAGCGAAGCTGCCAGGCGTGCCACCGCAGCGGCAGCATGGCGCCGATGTCGCTGGTCACCTACCAGGAGGTGCGGCCCTGGGCCCGCGCCATCCGGGAAAAGGTGGCCGAGCGCAGCATGCCGCCGTGGCACATCGACAAGACGGTCGGCATCCGCGACTTCGCCAACGACATCTCGCTGAGCGACGCGGAGATCGCCGCGGTCGTGCGCTGGGTGGACGCCGGGGCGCCGCTCGGCAACCCGGAAGACCTGCCGACGCCGATCGAGTGGCCGGCGGACGACATCTGGCGCCTCGCCGCCGAGTACGAGGAGCTCGGCGAACCGGACCTCGTGGTCCGCTCGACCCCGTGGACGCAGCCGGCCGAGGGCCAGGACCAGTGGTACCAGCCCGTGGTCGAGACCGGGCTGACCGAGGATCGCTGGGTCAAGGCGCTCGAGGTACGGCCGTCTCTGGAGGGCCGCCCCATCGTGCACCACGCCGTCACCTACCTGATGCAGGAGGAGAGCCCCGAGGACTTCGAGGCGGCCGTCGACGTCCCGGGCACCGGCTCCTACTTCACCGAGTTCGCGGTCGGCAAGATCGGCGACGTCTTCCGCGACAACACCGGCAAGCTGCTGAAAGCCGGCTCGCGGATCCGCTACGACCTCCATTACCACTCGGTGGGCGAGGAAATCACCGACTCGACCGAGCTCGGCATCTGGCTGTACCCGAAGGGCTACGTGCCGAAGTACCGCGTCTACGCGCAGGCGATGGGCGTGCGGCAGGCCATGCAGACGCTCGACATCCCGCCCGGCCAGGTGACCGAGCACGAGGCGTTCGTCCCGCTGCGGTTCCCGGCGCGGCTCGAGAACTTCCAGCCGCACATGCACATCCGCGGCAAGTCGATGGCGATGGAGGCGATCTACCCGAACGGCCGGACGGAGATGCTCAACTACGTCGACAAGTTCGACTTCAACTGGCACGTCAACTACGTCTACGCCGATCACTCCGCGCCGGTCCTGCCGGCGGGCACCGTCATCAAGATCACCGCGTGGCACGACAACAGCACCGGCAACCGCGCCAACCCGGATCCGACGCAGTGGGTCGGCTGGGGCCAGCGCAGCTACGACGACATGTACCACGCGCACGTGAACGTGGTGTACCTCACCGACGAGGACTACGAGCAGATCGTCGCCGAGCGGGCCGCGACGACGGACAACGACTAGCGCACGCTCCGGCTTTCGACCACGGAAGGACGCCGCTCACGCCGGGCGGCGTCCTTCACATCGGGGACGAAATCGCCGGTCGACGGCCGGCGCAAGGGGCAGCAACGGCCATGACTCCCACCCGCCTGCGTCCGACGATCGCGACCTGCGCCATTCTGATCCTGACCGCATCCCAACCCCTCCACCAGACCGCGGCCGAGACATCAGCCGGAGGCGTCTCCCAGTCGGCATCCGCGCCGATTTTCGAGGTCGACCCCTTCTGGCCTCGGGAGCTGCCCGAGGACTGGCTCCTGGGCAACGTCGTCGGTGTCGCCACCGACTCGAGCGACAGCGTCTGGATCATCCACCGGCCGAACAGCCAGCGGGGGGGCGAGCACACACCGCCG
>WTGR01000876.1 GCA_011523485.1 Acidobacteriota bacterium | reverse complement strand
GCCGAGCCCTTCGCCCGGCGCCCCGGCGACGTCCGCGCCGCCGGCCTGCCGGCGGTCGCCGCGGGAAGGCTCGGCGCGTTGCTGCGGCCGATCGCGACACCGCTGGTGCTGAGCGGGTTCACGCCCGAGATTCATGACCTCTGGAACGCCGCGTTCGGCGCCGGCGGTCTCGTTCCCACCGTCGGAGGCCAACGCGGGGGACCGTCTTCCGGCGTCGACGACGGGCCGCCCCTGCAACCGGGAGACCCGATAGGCGCCAGCCTGATCCAGGGCGACCTGGCCATGGCGGGAACCGGCACGGTCACCCTGGTCGAGGACGGCCGGGTGTATGCCTTCGGCCACCCGTTCTACAACCTCGGACGGGCCCGGTTGCCGATGACCCGAGCCCACGTCACCACGCTGCTGCCGAGTCTCGCCATCTCGTCGCGGCTGGCCACCATCGGCCCCGTGCTCGGGACGATCGACCAGGACCGATCGACCGGCATCTACGGGAGTCTCGGGAGCGGACCCGAGCTGATTCCGGTCACGCTGTCGATCTCGGCCGCCGACCGCCGCCTGCGCGAACGGTTCACGTTCGAGATCATCGACGACCCCTTGTTCACGCCGATCCTGACGCTGACCGGTGTGCTCAACACGTTCCTTTCCTGGAACCGCGACGTCGCACCGAGCAGCACCTACGAAGTGTCGGGAACCGCCGCCCTGGGAGGCGGATACGGCAACCTGGCGTTCGGCAACGTCTTCACGGGGCAATCGGCCGCCTTCAGCGCGGCGCTTTCGGCGACGACGCCGTTGATGTCTCTTCTCGGCAACCGATTCGGACCGGTCGAATTGGAACGCATCGATATCGATATCAATACCTACGAACGCCCCCGTACGGCCACGCTGGAGCAGGTCCGCATCGACGCGGACCGCATCCGGCCCGGCGATACGGTGCCGATCGGGGTGGCCGTCCGCACCGTCGAAGGCGTCGCGATCGCGCATGCGGTCGACGTCGAGCTGCCTCGCGACGTGACCGGCTCCGTGCAACTTCTGGTGGCCGACGCGGCGACGCTCGACCGGCGCGAGGTGCAGGCCGGGCGGCAGCCGCAGCAGGCCCGCTCGCTGCCGCAGTTGATCCGGGCCCTCAGCACGGGACGGCAGCAGGACCGCCTGTACGTGCAGTTGCTGGCCTCGCGACCCGGCGCCGTGGTGCGCGGGCAGCCGCGGGCGGGGTTGCCCCCGTCGGTGCTCGCGGTGCTCGACGGTGACCGCGCCGGCGGCGACGTGACCCGTCTGCGCGAAGCGACGCTGGGCGAATGGGAGGTTCCGATCGGCTACGTCACCTCCGGCTCCCGCCAGCTCTCCCTTGCGGTCGAGGCCGAATGACGTCTCTCGCGCGCCGGCGCCTCACGGGAGTTGCCGCCGCCGCGCTCGCCGCGGCCGTTGCAACCGTCGTCGCGACCGCGGCCAGCCCGGTCTTCTGGCGCGTCTCCACGCAGGCGGAGTTCCTGCGCGGCAGGGCGGACAACGTCTCCATCGACGCCGGCGGGCGGCTGCTGCTGGGGCCGAACGCCGAGCGGGTGCATGCCACGGGACTCCCGTTTCTCTGGTCGCTCGCGCGGGCCGGCGGGGCGCTGTGGGTCGGCGGCGGCCCTCCCGGGGCGGTCTACCGCGTGTCTCCCGCCGGTGAGGCGAGCACCGTCCTCGACGGCGCCTCCGGCGACGTGCAGGCGCTGGCGGTCGGGACGGGTGGGACCGTGTACGCTGCGCTGTCGCCCGGCGGAACGATCGTCGCCCTCGACGCCCGTGGCGCGCGGCGCGACATCTTCGACGCGGAGGAACCGTACGTCTGGGCGCTCGCCACGGGCTCCGACGGATCGCTGTACGCGGGCACCGGCAATCCCGGGCGGATCTACCGCATTCGGGCGGACGGCGGCGCGGCACTGCTGTACGACACGGGCGCCGCGCACGTCCGGTCGCTCGCCGTGGACGCGCAGGGCCGTCTGGTCGCCGGCACCGGCTCGCCCGGCCGCGTGCTGCGGCTCGACGCGGCGGGGCGCGCGTTCGTGCTGCTCGATACGCAGCACGACGAGATCACGTCGATCCGCCTCGCCGGCGACGGCGCGGTCCTGGCGCTGGCCGCCGGCGGCGCCGCGGCGCCGATCTCGGCGGCCCCGGCCACCACTACCGCGGCTGCTTCCGCTACTCCGGTCGTGACCACCAGCGTGTCGGTGACGGTGACGGCCAGCGCGCCGGCCACGCCGGCGGCGGCCCCGCCCGCGCCGAGCACCGGCGCCGCCGCGCCCTCGACCGCACTGGGCGGCGCCGTGTACCGCATCGCGCCGGACGGCATCTGGGACGTGGTGTGGCAGTCGACCGCGGACACGCCCTATGACGCCGTCATCGACGCCGACGGCGCCGTCATCGTCGGCACCGGTCCGGACGGAAAGATCTTCCGCGTGCAGGGCCGGCCGCGCACGACGGTGCTCCTCACCCGCGCCGCCGCCGGACAGGTCACCCGCTTCGTCGACGGACCGGACGGCCAGACCTGGTTCACCACGGCGAACCCCGGCAACCTGCACCGTCTCGCCTCGAGCCGGGCCGGCAGCGGCACCTACGTTTCCGATGTGCACGATGCGCGTACGGTGGCGACATGGGGCACGATTCGCTGGCGCGCGAGCACGCCGGGCAACAGCGCCGTCCGGCTGCATACCCGCGCGGGCAACACCGCCGTGCCCGGCGAGACATGGAGTCCCTGGTCCGAGGCGTACACCGTGCCGGCCGGCACGGCCATCAGCAGCCCCAAGGCGCGCTACCTGCAGTGGAAGGCGGAGTTCGAGGGGGCCGGCGTCGCGCCGGCGCTCTTCTCGGTCACCGCGGCCTACCTGCCCCGCAATCTCGCCCCCGAGGTCACGCAGGTCACGGTCCATCCTCCCGGACGGGTCAACCTGCAGGCGTTTCCGACCGACCCGCCGATCGCCGGACTGGATGCCCTGCGCGATCCCGCGGCCCCGCCGCCGGCGCCCGGCGCGGCGCAGACGCCGACCCTGGGCCGGCAGGTCTATCGCAAGGGCCTCCAATCCTTCGCCTGGGAGGCGCGCGATCCCAACGACGACCCGCTCCGGTTCGAGATCCGCTACCGCGAGGAGACCGCCGCCGAATGGCGGGTGCTGCAGCGGGACCTGACGACGCGCCTCTTCACCTGGGACACGACGTCGACGCCGGACGGCACCTACGTCGTACGCATCGTCGCCACCGACGCCGAAGCGAACGCACCGGGCCAGGCACTGACGGCCCTGCGCGACACTGCGCCCTTCGACGTCGACAACACGCCGCCCCGCATCGTCGTCGAGAGCGTGACCCGGTCCGGAAACCAGGCCCGTGTGCGTCTGCTGGTCTCCGACGCGCAATCGACGCTCGATCGCGTGGAGTACAGGGTGGATCCCGGCCGCTGGCAGGCGGCCTATCCGGCGGACGGCATCGCCGACGAGCGTGAGGAGCGCTTCGAGCTGGCCGTGCCGGCCGCGGACGTCGACCGGCTGGTGCTGCGCGTCACCGACGCCATGCGGAACACCGCGACGGCCTCCGCTCGCTGATCTCTCTCGGGTCCGGACCGCGGCTACGCGGTGGGCATGGAGGAAAAGTCGCGGCCGTCGGACATGGACGCGTCGGCCAGGATCGTCACCTGCTCGACCACCCAGACCATGTTGACCGCCACCGGCGCGCCGCGGTACTCGGCCGGCAGGAACCGCGAGCCGTAAGCCGAGTCGACCAGTTCGTGCCAGCTCAGCGGGTCCGGCCCGCTCGACCCGAGCACCTCGATCCCCGAGACCGTTCCCTCGCGCGTGACGACGACCGCGAACGTCACCCCGGTCGGGCGGCCGGGCAGCGGCATCGGCTCGGGCAGGGTCAGGAGCACCGCTTCGGGGCTCAACTGCGGTGCGACCATTCCGGTCCGAAGCTGCACGGGATTCTCGTTCGAACCCGGATTCGACAGCGCTTCCATCATCGCCGCCAGCGAATCCGGGCTCCGCACGGTACTGACGGCGCTGGCCGCAACCAGCGCGCAGACGACGGTCACCGCACAGGCGGCGCCGGCCAGCCAGACTCTGTGCAGATTGTCCGCCAGCCCGCGCATGCCGGTCGTACGGGCCACTTCCCGCTCGGCGGCGATACGGCTCAGCACCATGCCGCCGACCACGCGCAGGCGCTCGACGATGTCGTCGTCCAGCCGATCTCCCGCCACCAGCCGCACCGTGCGGCTCAGCTCCCGCTCCTCGTCCGCGAGACGAACGCAGGCCGGGCATTCGGCGAGGTGCGCGTCGACGGCAATCCGCTTGCCCACGGAGAGCTCGTCGTCGATATAGGCGGCCAGATGCCGCCGCGTCCATCTGCAGGTCACCTTGGCCAGAGCTCCTTCATCGATTCGCGGAGCGCGGCGCGCCCGCGCGCGAGTCTAGACTTGACCGT
>WTGR01000479.1:17358-18554 GCA_011523485.1 Acidobacteriota bacterium | reverse complement strand
TTGAATCCGTCTGTCAGAAGCTTCGCTTTCTGGATGGTGCTCGTCGTCGTCGTGGTGCTGATCTGGAATTTCTCCACGGACTTCCAGTCCCGCGACGAGTCCGTCTCGTTCAGCGAGTTCATCCGGATGGTCGACAGCGGCCAGGTGGAGAGCGTCACGCTCACCGGCAACGAGGTCAGCGGGTCGACGACCTCCGGCGAGTCGTTCCGCTCGTTCGCCCCGCCGCAGTACGAGGGGCTGGTCAACCGGCTCGTCGAGCGCGACGTGGCGGTGAGCGCGCGCGAGGCGGCGGGCAGTCCGTGGACGACGCTGCTCTACAGTTGGGCTCCGCTCCTTCTCATCCTGGGTTTCTGGATCTTCTTCATGCGGCAGATGCAGACCGGGGGCAACAAGGCGCTCTCGTTCGGCAAGAGCCGCGCCAAGCTCTCGTCGAGCTCGCAGAAGAAGGTCACGTTCAAGGACGTGGCCGGCGTCGAGGAGCCGAAAGAGGAGCTGCAGGAGATCATCGAGTTCCTCAAGGAGCCGCAGAAGTTTCAGAAGCTGGGCGGCCGGATCCCGAAGGGCGTCCTGCTGATGGGGCCTCCCGGAACCGGCAAGACCCTGCTGGCCCGCGCCGTGGCCGGCGAGGCCAACGTGCCCTTCTTCTCGATCAGCGGCTCGGACTTCGTGGAGATGTTCGTGGGGGTGGGCGCCTCCCGGGTTCGCGATCTGTTCGAGCAGGGCAAGAAGAACGCGCCGTGCATCGTGTTCATCGACGAGATCGACGCGGTTGGCCGGCACCGGGGCGCCGGGCTCGGCGGAGGCCACGACGAGCGGGAGCAGACCCTGAACCAGTTGCTCGTCGAGATGGACGGGTTCGAATCGAACGAGGGCGTCATCCTGGTGGCCGCCACCAACCGCCCGGACGTCCTCGACCCCGCGCTGCTGCGCCCCGGCCGTTTCGATCGCCGCATCGTCGTCAACCGACCCGACGTCAAGGGCCGGGAGGGCATTCTCGGGGTCCACACCCGCAAGATCCCCCTCTCGGACGACGTCGACGTCCACGTGCTCGCCCGCGGCACCTCCGGGTTCTCCGGCGCCGATCTGGCCAATCTGGTGAACGAGGCCGCGCTGAACGCGGCGCGCTACAACCAGAAGGTCGTCCAGATGCAGGACTTCGAGTTCGCCAAGGACAAGGTCCTGATGGGCTCGGAGCG
>WTGR01000479.1:0-17258 GCA_011523485.1 Acidobacteriota bacterium | reverse complement strand
TCCAGATGCAGGACTTCGAGTTCGCCAAGGACAAGGTCCTGATGGGCTCGGAGCGCCGCTCGATGATCATCAGCGACGAAGAGAAGCAGGTGACCGCGGTGCACGAGGGCGGGCACGCGTTGCTGGCGGTGCTGCTGCCGCATGCGGATCCGATCCACAAGGTGACCATCATTCCGCGCGGCATGGCGCTCGGCGTCACCCAGCAGCTTCCGGTGGACGACAAGCACAACTATTCGCGCGACTACCTCAACGATCAGATCGCGATCCTGCTCGGCGGGCGTCTGGCCGAGGAGTTGACGAACGGCAACATCACCACCGGCGCCGGCAACGACCTCGACCGCGCCACCGACATGGCGCGGCGGATGGTGTGCGAGTGGGGCATGAGCGAGTCGATCGGCCCGCTGACCTACGGCAAGAAGGAAGAGCAGGTGTTCCTGGGGCGGGATTTCGCGCAGTCGCAGGACTACAGCGAAGGCACCGCGATTCGTATCGACCAGGAGATCAAGCGCATCGTGACGGAGAACTACGATCGCGCGCGCAACCTGCTCAGCACGCACAAGGAAGAGCTGATTCGCATCGCCGAGGAGCTGCTCATCCGGGAAGTGCTGGACGCCGAACAGGTCAAGCGGCTCGCCAAGGGGTTGTCCATCGAAGACCCGATACCCGATCCGGCGCCTGGTTCGGCGCCGCCCACCGGCACCGTGTCGACGTCTCCCGACGAGTCGGAACCCGCTTCGATCGTGCCGCCGGTGCCTTCGTTCGACAAGGCCGTCCCGCAGGAATAAGGGTTCGATCCCGACCGGCCGTCACGCCCCGGCGCCGTCGGCGGGCCGGGCCGGAGACTGCCGGTCGTTTTCGGAACGAGCATGACCCCGCGGACGCCGTACACGCTCTCGCTGCCGGGCGGGCGCACGCTGGAGCTGGGGGCGCGCACGCTGGTGATGGGCATCGTCAATGTCACGCCGGACTCGTTCGCGGACGGCGGCGAGTTTCTGGACCCCGCGCGTGCCGCGGACCGGGCCATGGCGCTCGACGAGACCGGGGCGGACCTGCTCGATATCGGCGGTGAATCGACCCGGCCGGGCGCGGAGCCCGTGCCCGTCGAGGAGGAGATGCGGCGGGTCCTGCCGGTGCTCGACCGGCTCGCCGGGCGGGTGCGTGCGCCTGTCTCCATCGACACCTACAAGGTCGCGGTTGCCGAGGCCGCGCTGGATCATGGCGCGGCGATGATCAACGACGTCTCCGGACTCGCTGCGGGGCCGGCGCTGGCGAGCGTGGCGGCCGCCGCCGGCGCACCGCTGGTGCTCATGCACAGTCGCGGCGGCTCGCGCGACATGTACCGGAACGCCCGTTATCGCGACGTCGGCCGCGAAGTCGCCGCCGAGCTGGGCGCGCTCGTCGACCGGGCGATCGCGGCCGGGCTGCCGCGCGAGCAGGTCGTGGTCGACCCGGGCCTCGGGTTCGCGAAGCGGGCGGACGCGACGTGGGCCGCGCTCGCGGCGTTGCCTTCTCTGCGGCGTCTGGACCGTCCGATCCTCGTCGGGCCATCCCGCAAGTCGTTCCTGACCGCGGCACTCGGGAAACGCCCGCCGGGCGATCGGGAGTGGGGGACGGCGGCCGCCGTCGCCGCCGCGGTGTGGTTCGGCGCGCACATCGTCCGCGCGCACCGCGTGGACGCACAGGGCGATGTGATCCGGGTGGCGGACGCGATACGGATGGCCGCGGTCACCGCGGGGACCGACCACGCGGAGCGAGCCGCGCCGCATGCGCCCTGAGGCAGGAGACCTGAAGGATGGTGTTCGATGCCATCGGCGGCGTGCTGGGCATTCGCGTCGGTTGGCGCGACGTGCTGGACATCGCCGTGGTCACGTTCCTCTTCTATGAGCTCCTTACGCTGATCCGGCACACGCGCGCGGCGCAGGTGGTCTTCGGCGGCGTCCTCCTCGTCGGGCTCTACTACGCGTCCGAGCTCGCCATGCTCCGGACGGTGCACTGGATCATCGGGGACATGTTCGGATACATCGTGTTCGCGGCCATCGTGCTGTTTCAGGCCGACATACGCCGGGGACTGTCGAGGCTCGGCCGCGCTCCCGCGTTTCGCTACCTGACGCGTCGCGCGACCACGGACGAAACGGTCGAGGAGGTCGTCACCGCGGCAGGACTGCTGGCGAGCCGGAAGGTCGGCGCGCTCATCGCCATCGAACGGGCGATCGGGCTTCGGAACTACGTCGACAGCGGCATTCCGCTGGACTCGCGGGTGACCTACGATCTGCTGGTCAGCATTTTCCAGACGGAATCGCCGCTGCACGACGGCGCCGTCGTCATTCAGGACGAGCGGATCGCGGCCGCCGCCTGCTTTCTGCCCCTGACCGTCAGTCCCCAGAGCACGGATCTCGGAACCCGCCACCGCGCCGCGATCGGGTTGACGGAGGAGTCGGACGCGGTTGCGCTCGTCGTGTCCGAGGAGACCGGCGCCGTGTCGCTGGCCGTCGACGGGCAGATCGAGCGCGACCTCGACGCCGGCCGCCTGACGGCCAGACTCGAGGCGCTCGTGCGGCCGGCTCGCCGGGGCCGTCCGGCCGGGGGCGAATTCTGATGCTGCGACAGGCAATCGCGCGGGATCTCGGTCTCAAGCTGCTGGCGTTCGCTCTTGCCGTCGCGTTCTGGTTCCAGGTGGCGGGACAGCCGGTCGTCGAGCGCGGCATCGACGTGCCGCTCGGTTTCGAGAACGTGCCCCCGCTCCTGCATGTGGGAGGCGATCCGCCGGATACGGTCAGTGTGCGCGTGCGTGGTGCGTCCAGTATCGTGAGCGGTTTGCAGCGCGGCGACGTCGTCGCCGCGATCGACCTGGCCGGGGAGCGTTCCGGCCGGCGTCTGTTCGACATGTTCGCGGGCCGTGTCCGCGTTCCGTTCGGCGTCGAGGTCGTGCAGGTCGTGCCGGCCACGATCGCGGTGTCGCTCGAGCCTGCCGGCGCACCGCGAGTGGTCAGGGTGGTGCCGGACATCGAGGGCCGGCCGGCGGAAGGGTTCGCCATCGGCGCCGTCACCGCGTCGCCGGCCACCTTCGAGGTGGTGGGGCCGGCGGGCCGGCTCGCGGGCGTGATCGAGGCGCTGACCGAGCCCGTTTCGATCGAAGGCGCCGCCGGCCGGGTACAGGCGACGGTCACTGTCGGTGTAGCGGATCCGGTGGTCAGGCTCCGGACGCCGGGGACGGCGGTGGTGACGGTGGAAATCGTGCCCGCGCCGCTCGAGCGGACGCTGCCCGCGGTGCAGGTTCGCGCGGGAGAGAGCCGACGGACGGTCTCGATCGAGCCCGCGGTGGTGCGCGTCGACGTGCTGGGTCCGCGAGATCGCGTGCAGGCCCTCGACGGCGCGGCGGTCGAAGCGTTCGTCGACATTGCGGGGCTCCGGCCCGGCCGCTACAATCTCCCCGTCACCGTGGAGTCGATCCCCGCTGTCGGCGTGACGCGCATCGACCCGTCGCGCGTGACCGTCACCGTGCCCTGACTGCCCGCGGCCGGGCCTCGGGCGACCTTCCCGAACGCTGCGGATCTCATGTCGAGCGTCCTCTTCGGTACCGATGGCGTACGCGGGGTGCCGGGTACGCCTCCACTCGACGCGGTCACGATCGCCTGTCTCGGGGCGGCCCTGGCGGAGGAGCTGGGCGGAGCGCCCCGCATCGCCTGCGGGCGCGACACCAGGGACTCGGGCGCCTGGGTCGAGCGGTGGTTCGCGACCGGGGTGCGGGCGCGCGGCGGGTTGCCGGTAGGCATCGGCGTCGTGCCCACGCCGGGGGTCGCCGTCATCACCGCGCGTCACGGGTTCGCTGCCGGCGTCGCCGTCTCCGCATCCCACAATCGGCATCCGGACAACGGGATCAAGATCCTGCTGGCCAGCGGCGCGAAGGCCCCGGTCGATCTGGAGCGCCGCCTGGAGGCACGGGTCGCAAGCGCCCGGGCGGCGGGCACGGCGCCGGCCGATCCCGGCCTCCCTCTCGACACGGCGGATCTGCTGGAGGCCTACGTCGATCACCTGCTCGGCATCGTGGAGGGTGCGGTTGTCGCCGGCCTGCCGATCGCCATCGACTGCGCCCACGGCGCGACCAGCGGCGTCGCGTCCCGGGTGCTGGAGCGGCTGGGCGTTCCCGTCGTCGAGTTGCACGCGTCGCCGGATGGCCGGAACATCAACGAGAACAGTGGTTCGACGCATCCGGAGAGGCTGCGGGCGGCGGTGCTCGAGCACCGGTGCCGGCTCGGCTTCGCGTTCGATGGCGACGGCGATCGGGTCATCCTGGTGGACGGCCGCGGCCGTATCGTGGACGGCGACGGCGTGCTCTTCGTGGCGGCCCGGCATCTGCATCGTACGGGACGCCTGGCGGCCGGCGGCGTCGTGGCGACGGTCATGAGCAACTTCGGGTTGGAGACGGCGCTGGGCAAGCATGGGATCGCGCTCCACCGGTGCCCGGTAGGCGACGCCCACGTACGCGCGGAGATGGAGCGGCGCGGCGTCTGTCTCGGAGGCGAGCAGTCGGGGCATGTCATCTTCTCGGATCTGCTGCCGACCGGAGACGGGCTCGGCACGGCGCTGTCCGTGCTGCGGATCGTTGCCGACACGGGGTGCGAACTCGCGGATCTGATGAGCGACTTGCGCATCCTGCCTCAGGCGCTGTTGAACGTGCGCGTGGCCCGCAAGCCGAATCTCGAGGAAGTGCCGGCGATCGGGGAGGCCATCCGATCCGCAGAGGCGCGCCTCGCCGGGACCGGCCGCGTGCTGGTACGCTATTCGGGGACCGAGCCCGTGCTGCGCGTGATGATCGAAGGCCGGGAGCGGGGTGTCGTGCAGAGTCTGGCGGAGGGCGTCGCCGCCTGCGCGCGGCGCGAGCTCGCGTGAGGCGGCCCGGGGGTATCATCGCCGGGATCGGGTTCGAGGCATGGGGTGGATCTTGCTCCGTCTGCTGCTCGCGGCGCTGATCATCCGTCTTGTATGGAAGTTCGTCGCGGGCGCGGTCTCCGGAGCCGCCGGTCCGCGGCCGCCCGGCGCGAAGCGCGGCGTGGCCCTCGTGCGGGATCCGGTGTGCGGCACCTACGTCGAGCCGTCGCGCGCCATCCGGAGCCGTGCGGGCGGGACGACGCACTATTTCTGCTCGAACGAATGCCGGCGGTCGTTCGTGAAGACGGCTTGACGCGAGACGACGCTCAACGGATTCCATGACCACGGAAGAAGAAACCAGGCGCGCCGACATCGTCGAGATCGGCCGCCGCCTGCACCAGCGCGCCTACGTCGCCTCGAACGACGGCAACATCAGCGTACGTCTCGACGCCGAGCGCCTGCTGACCACCCCGAAGAGCGTGTCGAAGGGCTTCATGTCCCCCGACATGCTGGTGATCACGGACTACGCGGGGCGCAAGCTGGCCGGCGAACGGGATCCGTCTTCGGAGTTGCCCATGCACCTGGCCGTGTACCGCCGCCGGGCCGACGTCACGGCCGTCGTGCACGCCCATCCCCCCGTCGCCACGGGCTTCGCGGTGGCCGGCATCCCGCTCGATCGGGCCGTGCTGGCCGAGGTGGTGACTACGCTGGGCAGCATCCCCATCGCCGAGTACGGGACCCCGTCGACGCAGGAGCTGGCCGACGCGGTGGGCAGGCACATCGCGGCGCACGACGGTCTCCTGCTGGCCAACCATGGCGCCATCACGGTGGCCGGCGGGTTGCTGCCCGCTTACTACAAGATGGAGACCATCGAGCACTTCGCACGCATCAGCGTGGTGGCCCGCGTCCTGGGCCGCGAGCGGCTGCTGTCGCGCGAGGAGGTCAACCGTCTGCAGGAGCTGCGGGGCACGTACGGTATCGCCGCCCCCGCCCCGATCTGCCCCGAAGGGAGCGACGGCATCGTCGCCGGCGGCGACGCCGCGTGCCAGACGCTCGAGGCGCCGTCCGCACCGGGCGCTCAGCTCGTGGACGATGTGCCGGCCGCCCCCGGAGGCGCGGCGCCGGCGGCGCACGGGGACACGGAGATTCGTTTAACATACGGCGAACTGGCGGCCATCGTCGAAGACGCCGTCAACCGTCTGCGCGACCGGGAGCCTGCGCCGTAGAACGAGGGCACACTCCCGGTCAGGCGCGGAGGACAACATGGGTGAAGCGTTGGGGCTGGTCGAGACCAAGGGTCTCGTGGCGATGATCGAGGCGGCCGATGCGATGGTCAAGGCCGCCAAGGTCACGCTGGTGGGCTGGGAGAAGATCGGCGCCGGCTACGTGACGGCGATCGTGCGCGGCGACGTGGCGGCGGTCAAGGCCGCGACGGACGCCGGCGCCGCGGCCGCGCGCCGGGTCGGCGAGCTCGTGTCCGTGCACGTGATCCCGAGACCCCATGCCAATCTGGAGGACGCTCTCCCGATCGGCAAGGCAGGCGTGTAAGCCTTGATCCTGGGCAAGGTCGTCGGGACGGTGGTGGCGACGCGCAAGGACGAGCGTCTCGTCAGCAACAAGCTGCTGCTGGTGCAGCCGATAGAGCCCGATGGCGGCCGGCGCGGAAACCACATCGTGGCGGTGGACACGGTCGATGCCGGCGCGGGCGAGACCGTGCTCGTCGTCAGCGGCAGCTCCGCCAGGATGGCCGGGGACCTGAAGGACACGCCGGTCGACGCCGCCATCGTCGGTATCGTCGATTCCGTCGAGGTGAGCGCGGGCGGAGGCTGAGTCCGTCGACGCCAACGGCGACGGCAGGGGAATCTGTCGACCATGCAACTCGCCCGTGTCATCGGAGACGTCGTCTCGACGATGAAGGACCGCAGCCTGCAGGGCCAGAAGCTGCTCGTCCTGCAGCCGATGACGCCGGCGGGTGCGGCGTCCGGCCGGCCGCTCGTGGCGGTCGACTCGGCGGGCGCCGGCGCCGGGGAGACGGTGTTCTTCGTACGCGGACGCGAGGCGTCGTTTCCGTTCCTGCCGGACCTGGTGGCGACCGACGCCAACGTGGTCGGCATCGTCGATCACTGGACCATGGAGCCCGATACGTCACCCTGACCTCGGCCGTATCCATGCAGTTGGCGCGCGTGACCGGGACCGTCGTGGCGACCCAGAAGCACGAGAAGCTGCTCGGGGCGAAGCTGTTGCTCGTCCAGCCGGTCGATGCCGAGGGCGGAGCGAGCGGGGTTCCGCTGCTGGCCGTGGACGCGGCGCAGGCCGGCGTCGGCGAGCATGTGCTGGTGGTTCAGGAGGGGCGCGCCGCCGTGGCCGCCATTCGCCGGCCCGCCGCGCCCGCCGATACCGCGATAGTCGGGATCGTCGACCGGGTGGACCGCGTCGACGGCGACCCGTTGGCCGCGCCGGCGGATGCCGCGCCGTCCGGGGGGACGCGATGACGCGGCCGGACGTGCGCGGCGCGGTCGAGGCCGCCATCCGCCGGCATCTGGACGAGCGCCGTTCCCCGCCTCGGCCGGCCGAATCGCGGCCGAACTCGGCGGCGCCGGCGGACGATCCGTCGCATGCTCGTTTTCCTCGTGCGGCGCTGCCGGACGATCCTCCGGATGGCCGTTGCGTCATCGAGCCGTCCGTCGAATGCACCGGCTGTGGATACTGCCAGTCGCACGGCCACTAGCCCGACAATCGTCGCCCTGCGGCGCCGATTGCCGCCCAACCGGGCCTGGCCAGGAGGTCTGCACCGTTCCACGGCGCAGACTCCTGGCGCGACCCGCGGTCACGTTGGGAGGTCCTGAACACCATGGCTGGGCGCGGCACACCCCCGGGGCACCGGTACTTCGCGTTGGTCGGCTCGGCGTTCGTGGCGACGCTGCTGATCTCGAACATCGCCGCGCAGAAGCTGATCCTGCTGGGCCCGTTCGTCTTCGCCGGGGGCATTCTGCTGTTTCCGGTCACCTACGTCTTCGGCGATGTGCTGACCGAGGTCTACGGCTACGCGCGGACGCGGCAGATCATCTGGGTGGGGTTCGGCGCCAACGCGCTGATGGCGGCGTTCCTCGGCCTCGTGGTCGCCCTGCCGCCGGCTCCCGGGTGGGAGCTGCAGGACGCCTTCGCATCCGCGCTCGGCCTCGTGCCCCGCGTGGTCGTCGCCTCCATCCTCGGCTACTGGGCCGGCGAGTTCGCCAACTCCTTCGTCCTGGCCAAGCTCAAGGTCGCCACCAACGGGAAGCGCCTGTGGATGCGCACGATCGGATCGACGGTGGTGGGCCAGGGCGTGGATACGGTGCTCTTCACCGTCACGGCGTTCGCCGGTCTCCTGCCCGCCTCCGTGCTCTTCACCACGATCTGGTCCGGCTACCTGTTCAAGGTCTTCTACGAGGTGGCCGCCACGCCGCTGACCTATCTGGTGGTGAACCGGCTGAAGGCGGTCGAGGAGGTCGACGTGTACGACCGCGAGACCTCGTTCACGCCGTTCTCCCTCGCGCCGACCGATGGCTGACGGCGCGCACCCGGCCGGGCGCGCCGTCGTCCTGCTGAGCGGCGGGCTCGACTCCTACACGGCCGCCGCCCTCGTCCGCGCCGAGGGGCATGCCCTCTTCGCGCTCACCGTGCGCTACGGGCAGGTCCACGCGGAGGAGATGGACGCGGCGCGGCGGGTCGCCGCCGCCCTCGGTGTCGAGCGCCACCAGGAGCTGTCGGTCGACCTCGCCGCGCTGGGCGGGTCGGCCCTGACCGGGGCGGGCGCCGTGCCCAAGGACCGGGAACTGGAGGCCGACGGGATTCCGCCGACCTACGTGCCGGCCCGCAACACCGTCCTGCTGTCGCTCGCGCTCGCATGGGCCGAGGCGCTGGGTGCGGGCGCCCTCGTCATCGGGGTCAACGCCGTGGACTACTCGGGCTACCCCGACTGTCGGCCGGAGTACATCGCCGCCTTCGAGCGGCTCGCGGCGCTGGCCACGAAGGCCGGGGTCGAAGGCGGCCGCTTCCGAATCCACGCCCCGCTGCTGGCCATGACGAAGGCCGACATCATCCGCCGGGGGCAGGCGCTGGGCCTCGACTACGGCATCACCCACAGTTGCTACGACCCGATGCCGGCCGGCGCCCCGTGCCGCCGCTGCGACAGTTGCCGACTGCGCGCCCGCGGCTTCGCCGAGGCGGGTCTCGTCGACCCGCTGGACCGCCGCTGATCCGCGACCGGGTGAGCCGGATCGCCGGGATGACTACCGGCGCACGGAGTTCGCGCCGCCGGAGTCTCGCGCCGGCAAACTCCCGACGCGACCCTTCGATCGGGCCGCGATCGCGAGGTCGCGCGAGAACGACGCGAGCACGGCCACCGCCTCGTCGATGACGCGCGTCACGTCGGCGGCCGGTGCGCTGAAGTTGTTGGCCAGGATCGCGAAGGCCAGCGGCTCGCCGCCGGCGCTTTCGACGTATCCCGCCAACGCGCGCACGCGGCTCATCGAGCCGGTCTTGGCGCGGGCGATCCCTTCGGCCGCGGTTCCGACCAGCCGGCCTCGCAACGTCCCGTCCCGGCCGGCGACGGGTAGCGCCGCCATGATGGGCGCGCGGTGATCCGGGTCCCGGTAGAGCCTGGCCAGGACTTCCACCAGCGTACCCGCCGTCAGGTAGGTGTAGCGCGACAGCCCCGACCCGTCCGCGACCACCGCGCCTCGCCCGTCGATCCCCCAGTCGTCGAGTACCGCGCTCACCACCGAACGTCCCGCCCGGGCGGTCGAGCCCGAGGCGACACCGAGGTGGCGCACCAGCGACTCGGCGTAGAGGTTCCGGCTCTGCTTCAGCATGTCGGCGCCGATCGCGGAGAGCGGTTTCGACCGGTGACGGACGAGCGGGCGCACGTCCGGCCGGCCGGGCGCTCTCTCCCGCGCCGCGAGCGAGTCGACGTCGACCGCCTCGCCGTCCACGGCGATGCCGTGCTGCTCCAGGGTGTTCTTGAACGCCTGCACGAAGAAGAGGGTCGGGTTGCCCACCGCGGCGGTCTGTACGATCGGGGTGGAACCCTCCGGGATCCGGCCGGCGACCACCAGCGAGGGCCGCCCGGGCAACCGCCGCAGTCGGATGCCCGCCGTCTGATCGGCGCGCACGGTGATGACCTCGTTGCGCAGGATCAGGTCGGATCCCGGGTGCCGGAAACGTGCGCGCGCGGGTCGGCCCGCCGCGCTGCCCGGTTCGACGACCACGTCGACCACGTTCCCGCGGTGCTGCAGCGCTCCCGCCGGGGCCGCGAACCCGCGTGCGAAGTCGTCCCAGGCCCACCCGCTCCCGAAGCCGGGGGTCTCGAGAGCGCCGTCGTCGAGGACGTCGTCGTCGCCGATGATGCGCCCGGCGATGCGGCGCACGCCGAGGCTCCACAACTCGTCGGCCCAGCCGGCGAAGACGTTCCCCGTGCCCGAGTCGTTGATCGTCGGATCGCCGGCGCCGCGCACCACGAGGTCGCCCTGCAGCGTTCCATCGCGGATCGGGGCGGCGGTGAGCAGCTTGGTCTCGAAGCGATCGTCCCATCCGAGCCGCTCCGCGGCGGCCGCGAGGGTGACGAGCTTCATCGTCGAGGCGGGCGTCAGCAGCACGTCGGGATTGCGCGCATAGAGGCGCTCGTTGCTGTCGAGCGCCCGGACATCCATGCCCCAGATCGCCGGACCGACCCCGCTCGCGTCGAGCAGCCGATCGAGATGTCGGGCCAGGCGGGGATCGCCCCGACGATGCACGCCCCAAGCCGGAGCCGGCTCCTCAGGTGCGTGCAAACGATTCGCAGCCGAGGGGGGAGCCGGTACTCGCCGGTCGGCGTCCCCCGCGGCGGTGGAATCGACCGGGCGTGCTGCCGCGGCGACCGCCGGCGCAGTCTCCGCGGGGCGGCCCTCGACGTCGGCGGGAGCGGTGGCGCCCGGAAAGGAGACCGGTGCGCCGGCGCGCGCCACGCAGCCGGACACCACGACGGCCAACAGAATCGGTGCGATCCGGAGTGTTCTCATGTCGACGGAAGCCTCGCACCGATCTATCGGCCGGAAGCCGCGGGTACACCGAGGTCCCGCGGATTTTCTCGGGGGCCCTGGCCCGACGATCATCGCCGAACGCGATCACAAGGTCGCGCCGGGGCTTCGGATTGCCGCCCGATGCGCGGGGAAGGGGGGTCAGTCCGTCGAGGCGCCGGGATCGAGCGCGTCCAGCGCTTCGAGGGCGCCGTCGACGGCGGTGGTGTCGACGACGGCGGCGCCGGGCTCGTCGCCGTGCGCGCCGTAGGTCGCGTCTCCGGACCGGGCGATGAGCACGCGCTCTTCCTCACCGTCGTCGCCGAACGTCGCGGCGATCGTGGCCAGCGGCGCGTCGAGCCCGGTTCCCTGTCGGCTCTCCACGAAGGAATCCGCGCGCAGATCCGACAGCGCCCGCAGCAGGGCGTCCATCTCCAGACGCTCTACATCTGCCGGCTCCGGCTCGATCCGACGCCATACCTCCTCGGCGGCGCCCGCCTCGCCTTCCGCGGTCTCGTCCTCGGCGGCCGGCCCCTTCTCGAACCGGATCGTCCGCCCGCCGCGCACCACGGTGAGCGTGTTCGCGTTGAACGGGCGGAAGTCGAACAGGTCCTTCTGGCGATAGGTGTCCGCGCCGCGCGCCAGGTCGTCGACCAGCGCGGCGTCGATGGTGAAGACCAGCTCGCGCGCCGCGTCGCGGGCGTAGACAGTCGTTTCCGGGTTCTCGTCACCGACCAGCAGGGTGTGGCTCTCGCCGCCCACCTCGACCGTCGCGGTGAGTCGGGGTTCGGTGAGCCCGAAGGGCTCCAGCGCGCCTTCGGCCGCCGACTCCGACTCGATGGCGACCATCTCGCCCGAGCCGAGCCGGCCGACCATCGCCTCGACCAGCCCGAAGTCCGCCCGCGCGTCGAGAGGCTCCACGACGCGCCAGTCGCCGTCCGCCTTCGCGAAGCGCAGCGTGTCGTCGCCCTGCTCTACGGCGAGACTCGTCACGTCGGGACCGGTGAACTCCAGGATGGACCGGTCGCGCAACTCGAACGTGGTGCGGTTGAGCGTCGATTCGACGAAGCCGGCGACGAGCATGACCCGGCTGCCGACGGCCGCGTAGTGCTCTCCGCCGGTCGGCGACTCGTCTCCGACGGCCAGGGTGGTCGGGTCGCCGTCGGGGGTCGCGAACGTGACGCGCACGGGCGGCTCGGCCAGTCCGAACGGCGCCAGATCCGCGGCCGCGTCGTCGACCACCCGCCGGATCTCGAGCGCGGCCAGGGTGGTTGCGATGGCGGTCGCCGCGTTGTCGTCCGCTTCCGTTTCGACGGGTACGGTGACCTCCCAGTCGATCTCGTTCTCCGTGCGGGTCAGCACCGTGACGTCGCCGTTCGCCGCGTGCACCGTCAGATCGGTGATCCGGCCGGCCGCCACGTCGAACGCCTGTTCGTTGGCGTCCGCCTCCGATGCGGGCGGCCGTTCGCGTTCGACGAACCAGGCGTAGCCGCCGATCGCGAGGAAGAGCGCCAGCAGCACGAGCGTCGAGCGCAAGCGTCTCATGGCCGTTACCCCCGCCGGCCCCACCAGGTGTAGATCCCGGCGCCGGCGATGAACCCCGGCAGAAGCAGCAGAGACAGCCAGTAGACGCGCGCCTGCTGGTCGGCCGTCAGCGTGATGCGGCGATCCTCGGGCTCGCGCGGCCGGATGGCGATGAGGTTCTCCTGCTGGGCCAGCCAGTTGATGGTATTGAGAGCCAGATCGCGGTTGCCCTGAATCCCTACCGCGCTGTTCGAGGCGAAGTCCGAGTCGCCGAAGACGGCGAGGCGCGCTTCCAGCGGGGGCTCGTCGTCGTCCGCGTCCGTATCGCCGGCGTTGGTGTCGGCCGCCCCGTCTGCGTCCTCGTCGTCCGGCGCGGGTTCGGGCTCTTCGATGGTCTGCGATACGACCGTGGCGATGGGCACCGGCCCGGGCACGTCGCCCGCGTCCTCGTCCAGGGTGACCTCGCCGGTCGCGAGCTGGCTCAGGTCGGCCTCCGCCCAGCTCCGGGCGCCGGTCTCGACGACGACCACGCCGGTCCGGCCCGACACGCCGCCGATCGCCGGCCGGACGGAGCGGGCGAGCGGAAAGGCCGTCAACAGGTTGAAGCCGTCGGTGATGGCGTGCGGGGGGTAGGTCGCCGCGACCGGCACGGAGGCGTCGGTCCCGAGCAACTGGCCGACGCCGCTGGCGTCGACCACGACGTCCGTCCCGAGCTCGATGCCCCACTCGCCGGCCAGCGCGGTCAGGTTGGGCTGCGGCGGATCGTCTTCCGTGTCGGGGGGGTCCAGCATGAGCAGCAGCTTGCCGCCGCCCTCCAGGTAGTCGCGCAGCAGGTCGGCCTCGGCCGGCAGCAGGTCCGTCGACGGGCCCGCGACCACCATCACCGTGGCGTCGGCCGGCACCTCGCCGGTCTGCGCCAGGACGACGGACTCGACCCGGAAGTTGTCGCGTCCGAGTGCGTCGCGCACCGCGCGGTAGCCGTCGCGATCGTCGCCCTCGGGATCGCGCTCGCCGTGGCCCTGCACGAAATAGACGGTGCGCTCCTCGCCCTCCACCGCCTTGATCAGCGCGTTGGTCAGCTCCTGCTCGCTGTTCGACGTCGTGCGCTCGATGCGGCCCTCGTACTCGAAGACGATGGTGCCGTAGGCCTGCACCTCGTACTGGCGCGCGCGTACCGGGCTCCGGTCGACGTCGATGTACTCCACGTTCACCTGCGAGGAGACGTAGGCGTACTCGTCGAGCCGGTCGCGGAACCCCGGGAACTCCGCCTCGCGCGCGAAGACGAGCACGGAGATCGGCGCGTCGAGCTCCTCGAGCACCCGCCGTGTCTGATCGGACAGCGAGTACTGCTGCGCCGCGGTCAGATCCCAGCGGACGTTCTGCCGCGAGAGGATGTAGTTGGCGGCGACGAGGATACCGAGGGCCAGCGCCACCCCGGACGTCGCCATCACCCCCTCGCGCGCCTGCCGCCGGCTGAAGAAGGCGAGGATGTCGCGCCACTGGCTCAGCGTATGCACGGCGACCATCGCCAGACCCGACACCGCGAGCCACCACCACAGCTCCTGTCGATCCGGGAGCGTGAAGCGGACCACCAGCGCCGCGAACACGACCGCGACGCCGGTCCACCCGAGTCCCTGCAAGACCCTGTTCGCCATCGCGCTCATCCCCGCCACCTTTCGCTGTCGACCGACTTCGCCGTCAGGAACAGGCCGAAGACGATGAAGCTGAGGTAATAGGTCACGTGTCCGGTGTCGATGACTCCCTTCGAGAAGTCGTCGAAGTGCTCCAGGATGGACAGATACGACAGGATGGCGCCGGCCGTCGGTCCCGCGGAGTCGGACATCCAGCTCAGGACCCAGAACAGCAGCAGCAGGGAGAACGTGCCGACGCCCGCCACCACCTGGTTGCGCGTCGTGCTCGACACCAGCAGTCCGAGGGCGATGAACGAGCCGCCCATCAGCGCCAGCCCGAGGTAGCCGCTCAGGATCGAGCCGAGCTCCGGCTCGCCGTACCAGAACAGGATGCCCATGTGCACGGCGGTGACCGACAGCATCAGAAGGAACAGGGCGAACGCCCCGAAGAACTTGCCGAGGATGATCTCGACGTCGCTCAGCGGCGACGTCAGCAGCAGCTCGATGGTGCCGGAGCGCTTCTCCTCGGCGTAGGCGCGCGCGGTCAGGAACGGCAGGATGAAGAGCAGGATGATCGCGGTGTTCGAGAGGAGCGGCCGGATCATGAATTCGTTGACGTTTACGGTCTGCGGCCCGCCGCCGAACATCCCGGCCTGCGAGCTGAACTGCACCATGAAGGCGAGGCTGGCGACATAGAAGTAGCCGTAGAGCAGGGCGAACAGGCCGACCACGACATAGGCGATCGGCGAGACGAAGTAGGAGCGCAGCTCCCGGTGGGCGATGGCGAGGATGTTACTCATCGGCGCTCTCCGTGGCCGGGCCGGGCTCGTCGGCCTGTTCGTCCGGCGTGCCTGCTTCCTCGCCGGTTTCGTCTTCCGCGGTCGTCAACTGCAGGAATATCTCTTCGAGGCTGAGGCGCGCCCGGCGCATCTCCAGCAGGCCCCATCCGCTCGAGACGACCGCGTTGGCGATGTCCCGGCGAACGTCCACGTCCTGGGCGCTCTGCACCTCGACGGTCCGGCCGTCGCTTCCGGGGTCGCCCACGTTCACGGAAGCAACTCCCGGCACGGCCTGCAGCGTATCGGTCGGATCCGCGCCGAGGGTGTCGACCTGAAGCTGGATGGTGACCGCCCCGTGCAGCCTCCCGGTGAGGTTGTCCGGCGAGTCCTCGGCGACCACGCGGCCCTTGTTGATGATCACCACCCGCTCGCACGTCTGCGCCACCTCGGGCAGGATGTGCGTGCTCAGAATGATGGTGTGGTCGCCGGCGAGCTCCTTGATCAGCTCGCGGGTCTCGATGATCTGCTTCGGGTCCAGACCCGCCGTCGGCTCGTCCAGGATCAGCACGTCCGGGTTGTGCAGGATGGCCTGGGCCAGACCCACGCGCTGCCGGTAGCCCTTCGACAGCTTGCTGCAGTGGCGGTCGGCCACGTCGCCCACGCTCGTGCGCTCCATCACCCGGTCGATGCGCGCGGGGCGTTCGGCTGCGGGCAGACGGTTGATCCGGGCGATGAAGGTCAGGTACTCCCGCACCGTCATGTCGGGATAGAGCGGCGGCGACTCGGGCAGATAGCCGGTGCGCCGCTTGACCTCGATCGGCTCCTCGAGCACGTCGAACCCGGCGATCGTCGCGGTGCCCTCGGTCGGTGGCAGATAGCCGGTCAGCACGCGCATCGTCGTGGTCTTCCCCGCGCCGTTGGGGCCGAGGAAGCCGAGGATCTGCCCCGCTTCGACCCGGAAGCTCACGTCGTCGACAGCAGCCACCGGACCGTAGCGCTTCGTGACATGCTGCACTTCAATCACTACGCAACTCCTGAAATCGGACTCGCCGGGAGGAGCTCCTGGCGCTTCTGGTGGCCGGAACGCGGCCGGACGGATCTCGACCAGTCTCCAGACGGAGATGGTAATCAGCAGGCGGAAAGGGTGTCAACCGCCGGCGCACCCGGCGCGGTCACGGCTCGTTGCCCACGGCGTGGCGGTCCACGAACTCGTCGATCGCCGCCTGATCCGCGGACCGGACCTGTTCGAAGCGCAGCCCCATGCCGCGGCGCCGGTCGCTCCAGACCACGCGCGCGTGTGCTTCGACGGCGCGTTCCGTGGCCGGCAGCCGGAACCGCACGTGGACCGGCGAGCCGGAGGGAAGCGGATTCGTGGTCCACACGCCGAGCCCCCCCTTGCCGAGGTCCAGGGTGCGGGCCGCGGTGACGGTGCCGTCGAACCGGCAGGCGACGGGAATGCCGAGCGCGACACGGGGGCCGAGCCGACGGTTGAAGCTGTCCGGGAACAGGTGGGGCGCCAGAGACGGCACGATGTGGCCGGGGCCGCTGTGCTCGTTGACGTAGCCGGCCACCCCCAGTCCCGCGAGCTGGCGGATTTCCTGCGCGTTCGTGATGGAGCCGCTGAAGATCAGGATGGGAAACCGGCAGGCGCCGCACTCGCGGACCGCGCGAATCAGGTCCATCGGCGGGGGTGGCACGAGCCGCAGGTTCAGCACCACCAGATCGACGGCGTCGGACCGGGCCTGCAGGCACGCGAGCAGCTCCGGCGCGGTTCCGACCCCGATCGCCGTATGCCCCGCGTCCGCGAGCGCCGCCGCGAACCGGTTCCGGACGTCGGGGGTCTCGTCGGCGACCACTACGGTCTTGGATGCCGTGGCGGATGCGGCCATTGGTGGATCTATCGGTCGCTGCCGGCCCGCGGACAGTGCGTGCGCCGGCATCGCCGCGTTGCGGCGCTCGACCGCTTCTCGCTATAATGCGGCCCCGATATCATTCATGTCCTGCTGCCCCGCATGCGATGGGGATGTCGATGTCGACGAGTTCGACGTAGACAGGAACGACGAGATTCGGTTGCCTGGAATGCGGGTCCAATCTCGTCGTCACGGCGGTCGCTCCGGTCCGGCTCGAGCGTGCGCGGGCGGCGCGGCCGGTGAACGGCCGCAGGACGATGATGAGCAGGCTAAGCCTTTCCATTGACACTGTTTGGCCGGATATGTAAGCTCGGCCCCTAGCAATGGATGGGTTCGAGGAGGTTGTCCCGACGATCCGCCCGGGCTGAGAACCGGCAGAATGTGGAGATCCGCATTATGAAATCAGCGTGGCGATATCTTCTGGCTGTTGTCGTGACCGTGGTCATGGCGTTCGGGGTTGCGGCCTGCGGCGGCAATCCGCCGCCGGAGCCTCCTCCTCCGCCTCCGCCG
>WTGR01000669.1 GCA_011523485.1 Acidobacteriota bacterium | reverse complement strand
GCCGTAGTAGACCCGACGTCCCGGCCGACTGACCCGCCTGAGTCCGGAGATCACGCGCTCGCCGTGCGGTCCGTACTTGAGATAGAGCCTCAGGACGCGCAACGGATGGTCGCCCCGCGGGTTCTTCAGCTCGAGCTGCCTGAAGCCGGCGATGTAGCCTTCGCTCTCCAGAATCCGCGCGATGTCGGCCTTCAGCCGCGAATCCGGGACGTCCACCCGCGGGCGGTGTCCCATCGTCGCGTTGCGAATCCTCGTCAGCATGTCGGCAATCTGATCAGCCATGCTTTCCTTCGTTCCCGCCTCCTGAGCCGCGCCGCGGCCCTCCTCCTACCAACTGCTCTTGATCACGCCCGCGATCTCGCCTTCGAGCGCCAGCTTCCGGAAGCAGAGACGGCAGAGGGCGAACTTCCGCATGTACCCGCGCGGCCGGCCGCACAGCCGGCAGCGATTCCGGAGCCGCACGCGGAACTTGGGCGGCTTCCTTTCCTTGACGATCTTCGCGGTGGTGGCCATAGGCTGTGTCCGTCTCAGTTCTTGCGGAACGGCATCCCCATCAGTTGCAGCAGTTTGCGACCCTCCTCGTCGGTACCTGCCGTCGTCACCACGGAGATGTTCATGCCGCGCGCGTGATCGACCTGCATGTAGTCGATCTCGAGGAAGATCAACTGGTCCTTCAGGCCCAGGGTGTAGTTCCCGCGGCCGTCGAAACCCTTGGGGGACACCCCGCGGAAGTCGCGCACGCGCGGCAACGCAATCGAGACCAGCCGGTCCAGGAACTCGTACATCCGCCTACGCCGCAGCGTCACCATCACGCCGATCGGCATGCCCTGCCGCACCTTGAACTGCGCCACCGACTTGCGCGCGCGGCGCGTGACCGGCTGCTGGCCCGTGATGCGCGCCAGCTCCTTCGCGCCGACGTCGATCAGCTTGGAATTCTGGGTCGCCGCCCCCAACCCCATGTTCACGACGACGCGCTCGATCTTCGGCACCGCCATGACGTTGGCATAGCCGAACTCCTTGCGGAGGGCCGGCACGACGTCGTCGTAGTATTGCTCGCGCAGACGACTCATTTGTCCACAGCTCCGTCGCACTTGCGGCAGACGCGCACCTTGCGGCCGTCACCGAGCAACAGGCGGCCGATGCGCGCCGGAGAGCCGCACTCCGGACACACGATCTGAACGTTCGACGCATGCACCGGGGCTTCGCGCTCGACGATGCCCCCCTTGACGTTGGCGCGCGGATTCGGCCGCGTGTGGCGCTTGATGAAGTTCACGCCCTCGACCACCACGCGGTTGCGGCCGGGAAACACCTTGAGAACGCGGCCGCGCTTGCCGCGATCCCTGCCGGCCATGACGACGACGTTGTCGTTCTTGCGCACCGGGGTGCGTAGTCGGGACATGCTCCTGGGCTTTCCTGTATCAGACTCTCACAGCACTTCCGGTGCGAGCGAGATGATCTTCATGAACTTCCGTTCGCGCAACTCCCGCGCGACGGGACCGAACACGCGGGTGCCGACCGGCTCGTTCTGATCGTTGACGAGCACGGCGGCGTTGCGGTCGAACCGGATATAGCTCCCGTCGCGACGGCGCTGCTCCTTGCGCGTGCGTACGATGACCGCCCTGACCACCTGGCCCTTCTTGACCGACGCGTCCGGGGCCGCCTCCTTCACGGCGGCGGTGACCAGATCGCCGAGTCGCGCGTAGCGGCCGGTGGCGCCCCCGAGCGGATTGATCACGGCGATCTTGCGGGCGCCGGAATTGTCCGCGACGTCGAGCACGGATTGCATCTGGATCATCGGCCCGCCCCGCTGGATTCGACCGGCGATCCATCCCGCCTGGACATCGTTGCTCCTTCTGCGCGGGTATCCATCAAACCGTCTCGGCCCGATTGATGACGCGCGTGACGACGAACCGCTTGCGCTTGCTGAGCGGGCGCGACTCGGACATCGCGACGCGGTCGCCGACCCGGGCGCGGTTCTCTTCGTCATGCGCCATGAACGTCCGCGTCCGGCGCCGTATCTTGCGATAGACGTCGTGGCGCACCCGGCGCTCGACCGCCACGATCACGCCCTTGTCCATCTTGTCCCGGACCACGATGCCCACGACCTCGCGTTGGTTTCCCATCGGATTCACTCAAGTCGTCAGTCGGTCGCGGCCGGCTCCGCCCCGGCAGCGGGCGCCGCCTCGAGCGCGCGCTCCCGCAACAGCGTCTTCACCCGCGCCCTGTCGCGGCGCAACCCCCGCATCTTGTACGCCGCGTCGGCCTGCCCCATCGACTTCTGGAGGCGCAGCCGGAACACCTGGTCGTCGAGCTCGCCCACGCGCTGCTCGAGCTCGTCGGTCGCCAGCTCGCGAAGCTCTGACACCTTCGCCATCCTATGCCCCCGCCTCACCGAACCGCGTCGCGAAACGGGCCTCTATCGGCAGCTTCGCAGCCGCAAGCTCCATGGCGCGCTTCGCGTCGGCGGCGCTCACACCTTCCATCTCGAACAGGATGCGGCCCGGCCGCACCACCGCCACCCACTGCTCGGGCGCGCCCTTGCCCTTGCCCATGCGGGTCTCCTGCGGCTTCTTGGTGATCGGCTTGTCCGGAAACACCCGGACCCAGATCTTGCCGCCGCGCTTGACGAACCGCGTCATCGCGACGCGGGCCGCCTCGATCTGCCGATCGGTGATCCAGCACGGCTCCATCGCCCGCAGCCCGTAGTCGCCGAACGACACGGCCGACCCCCGCCACGCCTTGCCGGCCATGCGACCGCGGTGCTGCTTGCGGTACTTGACCTTCTTCGGCATCAACATGGTGCGTCACTCCTCCGGCTCGTCCTCGTCACGGCGCAGACTCCTAGGCCCGCGCGCCGCGCCGCGGCGCACGGTACTCCTCCTCGCGACCCACCAGCGGCGTGAGACGCTCGCCCTTGTAGAGCCACACCTTGATGCCGATCACGCCGTAGGTCGTACGCGCCTGACCGAACCCGTAGTCGATGTTCGCCCGCAACGTCTGCAGCGGAAGCTGGCCGTGGAGGTACCATTCCGAGCGCGCGATCTCGGCCCCGTTCAGCCGCCCGCCCACGCGCACCTTGATGCCCCGAGCCCCGAACCGGAGCGCGGCCTCGACCGCCTTGCGCATCGCCCGGCGAAACGCCACCCGTTTCTCGAGCTGCAGGGCGACGTTCTCGCTGATGAGCTGCGCGTCGAGCTCCGGCTTCTGGATCTCCTGGATGTTGATGAAGACCTCGCGGTTGGTGCGCTTCTGGATCTCCGTCTTGAGCTTGTCGACCTCCGTCCCCTTGCGGCCGATGATGATGCCGGGCCGGGACGTGTAAATGTCGAGCTTCAGGTTGTTGGCGGCCCGCTCGATCTCGATCCGGGACACGCCGGCATGGGAGAAGCGGGTCTTCAGATCGCGCTTCAGGCCGAGATCCTCGTGCAGCAGCTTCGCGTAGTCGCGATCCGCGTACCAGCGGGAGCGCCACGTCTTGTTGAAGCCCAGACGGAAGCCGTACGGATGAACTTTCTGCCCCATGCTCAGACCCTTCCCGGTCGCATGCCGTCACCGGATGCCCAGGATGCCGCCCGGCGGCAAGGTGGGCGGTTCCTCTTCCGGCTCCTCCGGCTTCTTCTTCGGTTCCGGCGCTCCCGGCTCCGGCGTCGCATCGGTTTCGGGCGCTTCTTCCGGCTCCGGCGCCGCGTCGGACTCGGCCTCCGGCTCCGGCGCTTCCGGCTCCTCTTCCGGTACTTCCGGCTCCTGCTCCCGCGCTTCCGGCTCCGGCATCACGTCCGTCTCGGCGGGAACGCCGGGCGCCGGCGGCTCGGGCGTCACATCCGGTTCCACGACGTCCGGTTCCGGCGCCGCGGGCGGCGCGGGCCGCGACACCGGCTGCCGCTTCACCCGGCCGCCGCCTCCCGAGCCGGTTCCTTCCGGCCCGCCGCGCCGGCGCCGCGCCCGGACCCCGGGCTGTCCCTCGGACCGCTCCTCCACGATGACCGTCAGATGCGACGTCCGCTTCAGGATGCGAAACGCGCGCCCCATCGGCGCGGCACGGATCCGCTTCAGCGTCGGACCCTGATCCGCGTAGCACTCCCGCACGTACAGACGCTCGATCTCATCGCCGGCGCCCTCCTTCTGCTGCGCGTTGGCGATGGCCGACCGCAGCACCTTCTCGACGTCCTTCGCGACGCCCTTGCGCGTAAAGCGCAGCGTCGCCAGGGCGCTGTTGACGTCCTTGCCGCGAATCAGATCCACGACGAGCTTCGCCTTCTGGGCCGAGGTCCGGACGTAGCGTGCCGTAGCGCGACCCTCGATCACCGCCCGCCTCCCCTCGACGCCGACTTCTCGCTCTTGGTCGGGTGCCCCCGGAACAGGCGCGTCGGCGCGAACTCGCCGAACTTGTGGCCCACCATGTTCTCGGTGACGTAGACCGGAACGAACTTCTTCCCGTTGTGAACCGCCACCGTATGTCCCACC
>WTGR01000140.1 GCA_011523485.1 Acidobacteriota bacterium | reverse complement strand
TCCAAATACCGCCCAAATCGACAAAATGGTCGCCGATCTTGTTAAACATGGGCTACCTGGGCCCGAACGGTTCCGGCAAGTCGACGACGGTCAACATGGTCGCGGGGCTCCTCGAGCCGACGCACGGCGAGATCCGCGTCCACGGCGAGAACATCCGGAACGATCTCCTCGGGCACCGGCGCCGGATCGGGTACGTGCCGGAAACACCCGACCTCTACTCGTACCTGACCGGTCCCGAGTACCTGACGCTCGTCGGACGGCTCCGGCAGATGGAAGCCGGTGTGCTCGACGAGAAGATCGACCGGTTCCTCCGGCTCTTCGACATCTACGACGACCGGCACGCCCGGCTCTCGGCCTACTCGAAGGGCATGCGCCAGAAGATCCTGGTCGCGGCCGGACTGCTGCACGATCCGGAGATCGTCATCCTCGACGAACCGTCCTCCGGTCTCGACGTCGGCGCGACGCTCGTCCTGAAGCAGCTCATTCGGGCGCTGGCCGCCCGCGGCAAGATCGTCCTCTACAGCTCGCACATCCTCGAGATGGTCGAGCAGATCTGCTCGTCGGTCGTCATCCTGCGGGAGGGGCGGGTGACCGCGGCGGATCGCGTCGAACGGCTGCGGGCACTGATGCGCCAGCCGTCGCTCGAAGGGGTGTTCACGCAACTCGCGGGGCAGGACGACGCCGAACAGGTGGCGGCCGGGCTGGTGGAGGCGATGAAGCTGTGACGGGCAGGGGCCGCGGCGCCGGGGTCGACGATGAGCGGGCGCAGTTCCGGCTCCTGTTCCGGACCTTCCTGGGCGGGCTGTTCGAGAACGACCTCGTCCCCGAAACGGTCGACCTGCGCCAGTCGGCGCTCTGGCTCGCCGCCGTGTTCATGATTCCCCCGGCGATCTTCGCCCTGTTCCTCTCCCTGTCCTACGGCTCGTGGATGACCGACGAGGAGCTGGCGCTCAGAGCGGTGCCGCAGAAGCTCTACTTCATCGGCTACTCGATGGCCGCCGTCGGGTTCGTCACGGTGCTGGTATGGGACAAGCTCTTCCCCGACCGTCGCGACGCGATCGTGGCCGGCAGCCTGCCGATACGCACGCGCACGCTCGTGCTCGCCAGGCTCTCGGCGCTGGTCGCCGTCGTGGTCGGCTTCGCGATCGTGGTGAACCTGCCGGGCACGGTGATCTTCTCCTTCGTCGCCGGAAACTACCTTCCGCTCGAGGCGTTCCTGCGCTACCCGGTGGCGCACTTCATGGCGACGGTGTCCGCGGGCCTGCTGGTGTTCCTCGCCCTGGCCGCGTTGCAGGCGTGCCTCGCCCTCGTCCTTCCCGTGCGTTTCCTGCGACGGCTCTCGATGCTCGCGCAATTGCTGTTCGTCGTCGTCCTGATCGAATGGCTCGTCTTCGCGCCCGGGCTGCTGGTCAGGCTGGCCGCCATCGACCCCGGGGCGGCGAGCGAGGCGCTGGCAGCGGCGGACGGCCCGTACCGGTTCGTCGGGCTGACGAGCAGCCGCGCCGGGATCTGGTTGCCGCCGGTGTGGTTCCTCGGGCTCTACGAGGTCATCTGGGGCTTCGACCCGGAGGCGTTTCGAGGTCTGGCTGCCGCAGGCCTGCTGGCGCTCGTCGTCACGCTCTCGATCGCGGCACTCGCCTACGGCGCCGTCTTTCGAAGGGTCGTCAGGCACGCGCTGGAAACGCCGCCGGACGTTGCGCGACCGGCCGGTCTCGTCTTGCTGTTGTGCGGCTTCCGCAAGATGCCTTTCGCCTGCAGCTACGTGCCGGGCAAGGCGAACGTGAAGTACCTGTGGCCGGTCCATGCGCTCGCCCTGACGGCGTACGCCTGGTGGACGGCGCGGCTGGAGCTGTGGCTGCTGGCCGAGCCACTGCGGTGGAGCATCGCGTGTGCCCTTCTGATCGCCTGCCTGGGAGCCTGCATTGCGCGCCGGCGGGACAGGCTGGCGTCATCGACGCCGCTCACCTACGAGGAAGAGATCGACGAAGCGGTCCAGGTGCTCGGGGTCATGCGGACCTGAAGAAACCACCGCGTTCCGAACCGAGCGATACGGATCAGTCGTCGGACCTGAACGGCCCGTGGCGACCGTCCCGCGGCATTCGAGCCGTGATGCATCACCTGAACTCAACTCACAGCGGCGGCGTGCGCTCGTGCCAGTCGGTCGCCTGCTCGTAGGCGTGCGCGAGGGCAAGCACGTCGACTTCGCCCAGCACGCGGCCGCAGATCTGCAACCCGATGGGCAGGCCTTCGCGGCTGAATCCGCAGGGGACGGTGATCGCCGGAATTCCGTAGGAATTGAAGGGCGCCGTGTTGCGAATCAGGATCCGGGTCGCTTCGAGCGGCGACTCGCGGGCCGCGTCGATCCCGACCGGCAGTATCGGCAACGTCGGCGTGACCAGCAGGTCGACGTCGTCGAACACGCCCGCGATCGCCTTTCTCACCAGCTTCAACCCGTACAGGGCTTCGGCATACTCCGCCGCGGGCACCTCGGCGCCGGGCTCGATGCGCGCCAGCGTGCTCTCCTCGTACAGCTCCCGGCTCTCGTCGAGCAGATCGGCGTGATACGCGTAGGACTCGACCGCCACGGGACGGGCCTGCGGCAGCGCCGGCAACTCCACGTCGCGCGTGCTCGCCGTGAGGTCGCTCAGCACGGGGAGCGCCCGATCGACCGCCCGGGCGACCTGCGGGTCGAGGTCGTCGTAGAACGGCGTGCGGGGCACGCCGAGGCGCAGCGACGACGTGCGGCGCAGCAACGCGCTCGCGTAGTCGGGCACCTCCGCGCGAATGCTCGCGATGCCGCGCGGATCGTAGCCGGCCAGCGCCTGCAGCAGGAGCGCGGTATCGGCCACCGTCCGGCACATCGGACCCACGTGATCGAGCGACACGCTGAGCGGGACGATGCCGCGAATGCTGGCCAACCCGTAGGTCGGCTTCAGACCGGCGATGCCGCAGTGGGCGGCCGGAATGCGCACCGATCCCCCGGTATCGGTCCCCAGGGCGCCGGCGCACAACCGCGCGGCGACCGCCGCGCCGGAGCCGCCGGACGACCCGCCGGCGATGCGGTCCACGTCCCACGGATTGCGCACGGGGCCGGTGTGCGTGAACGCCGACGTCCCCCCGTAGGCGAATTCGTGCATGTTGAGCTTGCCCACGATGACGGCGCCGGCCGCCTCGAGCCGCGTCACCACCGCGGCGTCCTCGTCCGGCACGCGGTCCGCGTACACCGCGCTCGCGGCGGTGGTCAGCACGCCGGCCGTGTCGATGTTGTCCTTCAGCGCGATCGGAATCCCGTGCAGCGGGCCGCGCCACCGCCCGGCGGCGAGCTCCGCCTCGAGCGCCCGCGCGCGCGCCACGGCGCGTTCGCCGGTCACGGTGACGAAGGCGTTCAGGCGATCGTCGAAGCGCCCGATGCGGTCCAGGTACGCCTCCACCAGCTCCAGCGGCGAGAGCGCGCCGGCACGAATCAGCCGTTGCGCCTCGGCGATGCTCAGCGCCGTCGGATCGGTGGCCTGCGCGAACGCGGGACCGCTCAACGCGTACGCGGCGGCCGCGACCGCACCGGTCCCAAGGAACTCGCGCCGATCGAGAGCTCTTGTCATGTCACACCTCTAATTCGCACGCTTCGCGAACGGGCGCAGATCAGCCAGATAGCCATCGAGCGCGTTCAAGCGAGTCGAGAGCACGTCCCGATCGACCACCGATCCCTCCCGCCGCACCCCGTCGACGACCGCGACGGCTTGTGCGATCCGCGCCTCCAGGCTTCCGGCTGACGTCTCCATGCGCTCCGCTATCGTATCCGACCGACTGCCTCCTCGACGGCCGCCCGGCTGTCGCCGCGCATCCGCCAGTGGCCGGGCGACTCCCGCGGGCGCCGGGAGGGCGACAGCCTCGTGGTCGACGCCGTCAACTTCAACGCCTTCACGCGCGCAGCGGCCGCAGCTCGGTCGCCAGACGCACGGCAGGCAGGGCCCTGACGCGAGGCGCGAGTCGGTACAGACCTTCCCCCGCATGCACGACGTCGAGACGCCGCAGGTCGAGCGTCTCCACCGCCGAACGCATCGACGCGGTCAGCCGGGGAGCTTCCGCCCGCTTCACCTCGAAACCGTAGCGCCGGTTCCCGGCCACCACCAGCAGATCGAGCTCGGCGCCGGAATAGGTCGACCAGTGGAAGCACTGCTCTGAACGCGCACCGAGCAGATGCGTGATCTGGCGGATGACGAACCCCTCCCAGGACGCACCCACCTTGGGATGGGAAACCAGCGCCTCGCGTGTGCCCAGTCCCAGCAGCGCGTGGAGAATTCCGGAATCGCCGATGTAGACCTTAGGCGAACGCACCTGCCGCTTGGCGAGGTTCTCGTGCCACGGCTGCAGTTGCCGCACCACGAACACCGAGGTCAGGAGATCGAGATAACGCCGCACCGTGGTGTGCGCGACGCCGAACGCGCGGCCGAACTCGGCCCCGTTCC
>WTGR01000902.1 GCA_011523485.1 Acidobacteriota bacterium | reverse complement strand
CGCCGCGCCCTGCGCCGGGTCGTCGAGAATCGCCGGGAAGCGGCCCTTCAGCTCCCACGCGGCCAAGAAGAACGTCCAGTCGATGAACGGCGTCAGCTCTTCGAGGGCCGGCTCGATCGACCGGCGGCCGCTGAACGCCGGCACCGGCAGGTCCGCCGCGTCCCAGTCCGTGCGGAACGGGTTGGCCCGCGCCTCCGCCCAGGTCGCCAGCTTCCGTTGCCCCCGCCGCGCGAACTGCTCGCGCAACCGGGCCTGGTCGGCGCGGTTGTCGGCGTCGAAATCGTCCCGGCGACTCGGGTTCAGGAGGCCGGAGACGACATCCACGACCCGCGAGGCATCGGCCACGTGGACCGTGCTCCCGTCGAACGACGGCGCGATCTTGACCGCGGTGTGCTGCCGCGACGTCGTGGCCCCGCCGATGAGGAGCGGCGTCGGCATGCCGCGGCGTTTCATCTCACCGGCCACGAACACCATCTCGTCGAGCGACGGCGTGATCAGCCCGCTCAATCCGACCAGGTCCGCCCCCTCGTCCGCCGCGGTCTGCAGGATCCGGTCGCAGGGGACCATCACCCCCAGGTCGATCACCTCGTAGCTGTTGCAGCGCAGCACGACGCCGACGATGTTCTTGCCGATGTCGTGCACGTCGCCCTTGACCGTCGCGAGCACGATCTTCCCCTGCGTCGACCCCGCGAGCTGGTCCGCCTCCATGAACGGCTGCAGCCAGGCCACCGCCTTCTTCATCGCGCGGGCGCTCTTGACCACCTGCGGCAGGAACATCTTGCCCGCGCCGAACAGGTCGCCCACCACCTTCATGCCGTTCATCAGCGGCCCTTCGATGACGTCGAGCGGACGCGCGCATCGCTGCCGCGCCTCCTCCACGTCGGCCTCGATGAAATCGACGATGCCGTGCACCAGGGCGTGTGAAAGGCGCCCTTCGACGTCCGCCTCGCGCCAGCCCAGATCGACCTCGCGCTGCCGCCCGGTCCCCCGCACGCCCTCGGCGAAGCGCACCAGCCGCTCGGTGGCGTCGGAACGCCGATTGAAGATGACGTCCTCGACGTGGGTCAGCAGGTCGGCCGGGATGTCCTCGTAGACCGCGAGCTGGCCGGCGTTGACGATCCCCATGTCCATGCCGGCGCGCACCGCGTGGTAGAGGAACGCGGCGTGCATCGCCTCGCGCACCACGTCGTTGCCGCGGAACGAGAACGACAGGTTGCTGACGCCGCCGCTCACCTTCGCGCCGGGGCAGCGCGCCTTGATGCGCCGCGTCGCCTCGATGAAGTTGATCGCGTACTCGGCGTGCTCCTCGAGCCCGGTGGCGACGGCGAGGATGTTCGGGTCGAAGATGATGTCCTCGGGCGCCACGCCGGCCTGCTCGGTGAGCAGCCCGTAGGCGCGCTCGCAGATCTCCACCTTGCGCTCGATGGTGTCGGCCTGGCCTGTCTCGTCGAACGCCATCACGACCATCGCGGCGCCGTAGCCCCGGATGCGGCGCGCCTGCTCGAGGAATGCCTCCTCGCCCTCCTTCAGGCTGATGGAGTTGACGATGCCCTTGCCCTGGACGCACTTGAGCCCCGCCTCGAGTACCGACCACTTCGAGCTGTCGACCATGATCGGGACGCGGGCGATCTCCGGCTCGGTGGCGATCAGGCTCAGGAAGCGCGTCATGCACGCCTCCGAGTCGAGCATCCCCTCGTCCATGTTCACGTCGACGACGTTGGCGCCCCCGCGCACCTGCTCGAGGGCGACGTCGGCTGCGGCGGCGTAGTCCTCCTCGCGAATCAATCGCGCGAAACGGCGCGAACCGGTCACGTTGGTCCGCTCGCCGATCATCAGGAAGTTGGCGTCGGGCCGCACGGCGAGCCGTTCGAGTCCGCTCAGCTCGGTGACCCGCGGCGTAGCGGGAGCCGGCAGCCGGCGCGGCGGCACGTCCGCCACCGCCTCGCGGATCGCCCGGATGTGGTCCGGCGTCGTGCCGCAGCAGCCGCCGAGCAGGTTCACGAAGCCGCCGGTCGCAAACTCGCGCAGCAACTCCGCGGTCTCCGCGGGTTGCTCGTCGTACTCGCCGAACGCATTCGGCAGACCCGCGTTGGGGTAGCAGCTCACCCAGGTGTCGGCGACGCGGGCCAGCTCCGCCAGGTACGGCCGCATGTCGCGGGCCCCCAGCGCGCAGTTGATGCCGACCGAGAAAGGCCGGGCGTGGGCCACCGACACCCAGAACGCGTCGATGGTCTGGCCCGACAGGGTGCGGCCGCTGCGGTCGGTGATGGTCACCGAGAGCATCAGCGGCAGCTCGCTCCCCTGCTCGTCGAACACCTGCCGGACGGCCGAGATGGCCGCCTTGGCGTTCAGCGTGTCGAAGATCGTCTCCACCAGGAGGAGGTCGCAGCCGCCCTCGATCAGGGCCCTGGCCTGCTCGGCATAGGCTTCGAACAGCGCGTCGAAGGTGGACGCGCGAAACGTCTGATCGTTGACGTCGGGCGAAATGGACAGCGTTCGGTTGGTCGGCCCGATCGCACCGGCGACATAGCGGGGACGGTCGGGCGTGCGGGCGGTCCAGCGCTCGGCGGCCCGCCCGGCGATGCGCGCCGCCTCGACGTTGAGCTCGTGGACGATGGATTCGAGCCCGTAGTCCCCCTGCGCGATGGAGGTGCCGCTGAACGTGTTGGTCTCGACGATGTCGGCGCCGGCGGCGAAATACTCGTCGGCGATTTCCTCGATCACGTCCGGGCGCGTCAGCACCAGCAGGTCGTTGTCGCCCTTCAGATCCTGGGGATGGTCCGCGAAGCGCGACCCGCGGAAGTCGGCCTCGTCGAGCCCGCGCCGCTGGATCATCGTGCCCATCGCGCCGTCGAGGACGAGAATCCGCTTGCGCAGGGCGTCGTCGAGTGCTTGTCGTACGTTGTCAGGCATTTCCACCGTGACGCAGGATGTCGCAACCCCTGCGGATGGTCAGGCTATGGACGCCAATCAGATCGCTCTCATTGCCTTCGATGACCCGGCGCTGCGCGTCGCTCAGCCTCCTCGTGTCGAGTGTCCACCATATCCAGATGTGGGTGTCCAGAACGATCATCCCAGGACGTCCCACTCGCTCGTGGCGACCGCCTCGTACGGTTCTTCGTACCGGTACGGCGTCCCCTCAAGGGGTAGGAGTTGCTCGCCCCCCCGCACCCTCCGGCCGCCCAGCGGGGTTCCGGTATCAGCTCGTAGTCCCGTCCGTACTTCAGCACGTGGACGCGCGGCTCGCTGCCGTCCACGTCGGTCACCCTGTACATCGACGCAGCCCCGCTGCTCAAGGCGGCGTACGACGCCTGGCTCGATACCTTCAACTGTGCCCAGGCGAGATCCCTGCTCTTCGTTCCCTTCACCTCGATTCTCTCGGTGCTTCCGTTCCTCGAGACTCTCAGGTCGGCGCCCTCGTGATCCCTTTCGATGCCGACTTCGGCACCAAACCTGTGCTCGATGTGCTTGCGAACGATCCACTCCGCTTTCTCCGCGGTGGAAAACCCATCGATCTCCCTCAGCTCCGATGCGGTCAGCGGTACGCAGAACGATTCCGTATCGGCCGGGTCGAACGCGGCTCTTCTCCGGCCGGTATCCGAATCCTTCACCGGCTCCTCCACTCTTCTCCGGCTCGCCTCGACGCCGAGTCCGTCCTCCGCGATGCTTGCCCGTATCGGCATTCCCGTCGCGCGTCGCTTCGCAACGCGCCGCCGCTCCGGAGACCGCTCTCCGCAGCAACCGACCAACGTGCCCGTGTTGCTCAGGCGCACCACGGCGGATCGCCAGTCCTCCCCACGCTGCCGCGGCCGAGCCGGACGACAGGAGACGCCGCCGTGCGGCATCAACGGAACTCGCCGCAGGTCAGCATCATCGATCCGTAGAAGGGATTCCGGATCTCGCTGGTCGCCTGGAGCCACTCCTTGTCGACCATCGGGCAGTAGGCGAGGCGCAACTCGCCGAACCCGACCTCCCTGCCGTACACGATGAGAGCATCGCTCAAGGGACCGAACGCGTCGCGCGCCGACTGGAGATCAGTCGCGGCCGCGAGAGCCTCGGCCGCCGCGCCGATCGCCGCAGCCTGCTCGCCCATCCCCGCCGCCTCGGCCGCGATCGCGCGGGCTGCCTCGGCCACCCCGTCCGTCGAGTCGTTGGCCAGCATCACCTGAATGTGCAGGTACGGCGCCGCCAGCCCGTCGGCCACCGCCGCGGACGCCGGAACCGCCACCGCCACCAACACCGCCGTGATCGCTGCAATCCTGAACATCATCTTCCTCCCTCGGCCCACTGTGCTGCGGGTCCTCCTAACGTACTCTCCCGCCGCCGTGCTGACAATGCGCGGCGCCGATCCCGCGATGGCTGCCCGCTCTTGCTCTCGTGACTGGACGCCACGAGGCGCCACCATATCGGAACGGCGCCCGCGCGGGCGGCGAACCGATGCGCGGACGGGTGGAGCGCGGATGGGCGCCG
>WTGR01000709.1 GCA_011523485.1 Acidobacteriota bacterium | reverse complement strand
TGCCGCTCTACGAGTACGCCTGCCACGAAGGGAACTACGGCATGGAGAACCTGCTGCGCGGGGCGCGGGCCGAGGAGCGGGACGCGGCACAGGAGCCGTGAGAACGCCCCGGAGCGGACGGGCTCCGGCACACGGAGGACCGTGGCGGGCGGCGGGACCGCCGCCCGGCCTCGACCGACGGCGCGCCGTCAGACGGCGACGACGTTCTCCGCGGCCGGGCCCTTCTGCCCCTGTACGACGTCGAACTCGACCCGTTGGCCCTCGGCGAGGCTCTTGTAGCCCTGCCCCTGGATGGCGGAGTGGTGCACGAAGACGTCCTTCTCGCCGTCGTCGCGGGTCAGAAACCCGAATCCCTTGCTGTCGTTGAACCACTTGACGGTGCCGGTTACTGCCATGTTGCGTACTCCAGACTGCTTGAACGATGTGAATGGTGTCGATTGTGCACTGCGGTGGTGGGGTGACGTTCGGCGCGACGGCTAGAAGCCGCGCTTGCGGCCGCGCACGCCGCGGCGGCTGCCCTTCGGCCGGGAGGACTTCGGCGGCCGGTCGGGGCCCCACCCCGGCCGGCTGTCCGCTCCGCCGCCGCCGGGACCTCCGCCCTCGTCCCAGCCGCCGCCGCCGAACGACGGTCGGGGGGCGCGCTCGCGGGCCTCGCTGACCCGCAACGTCCGCCCGCCGAGCTCGACGCCGTCGAGCTCCTGAATCGCTTTCGACACGAGATCGGAGTCGCTGAACTCCACGAAAGCGAAGCCGCGGGGCCGGTCGGTGGCGCGGTCCACCGGCAGGACGACATCGACGACCTGGCCGACTCTGGAGAACGCGGTCTCCAGTTCCTCCCGGGACGTCTCGTAGCTCAGGTTGCCGACGAAGACTCTGGAAGAGATGGCGATCCTCCTGACAGATTGACGGCGTCGTGTGCGCTCGCCGGTCGGGGACGAAGCGCGCTGCTCAGCGCTCGCCGTGAGGAGAATCGGGTTTACAGGCTCGATCGGCTCGCAACGTGCCAAAGCAGGACGACGCACGGGTAGACGTCCAACACGCCGACCGTCTGTCAAGATACCCGAGCGCCGGCCGTGTGGCAAGTACCGGCGCCTGCACGAAGCGCGGACCGCCCGGCAGGCGGGCCGGCAGCATGATGATGGCGGCGATTCGGCCCGGCACGCCGCCGACCCTGGCGCGAGACTCCTGCGCACCTATACTCTCCACGAGGGCTGACCGCGGCGCGCGCGGAGCCGTTCCGGACCGGGCGGGTGCGGCAGCGGCGCCGGCGTGAGGATACGGCAAGGAGTCGACGTGACGGACGGAGCACCGAAGAGCGCTTACGAGCTCGCAATGGAGAAGCTGAAGCGGCAGGACGAGGCCGCCGGCGTCGAGTCGGTCGAGCTGTCCCCGGCGCAGATCGAGGCGATCGCCGAGGCCCGGCGCACCTGGGAGGCGCGGGTCGCCGAGTGCCGCATCCTGCACCAGTCGGCCCTGGCGGGCGCCGCCGACGTGCAGGCGCTCCAGGAGATCGAGGCGAACCACCGGCGTGACCTCGCCCGTTTCGCCTCGGATCGCGACAGGCGGATCGAGCGGATCCGCCGCGGCGAGACGAGCTGACCGAGGCGCGGGAGCGTGAAGAGAGTCCTGTTCGCGAGGTCCCGGCTGCGGTGGACCAACTGGGTGCGAGCCCTGCTCCGCGACGCGCGGGCGCTCCGGCTCGTGCTGCGCGACCCGCGCACGCCGTGGTACGCGCGCTGGTTCGTCACCGGGACGCTGCTGTACATCGTCAGCTCCGGAGACCTGATCCCGAGCTTCCTCCCTATTCTGCGCGATATCGACGAGCTGTTCATCATCCCCGTCGCCCTCCGGCTCGCGATCGGGATCGTGCCTCGCGAGATAATGGCCGACTGCCGGAGGCGCGCGCTCATTCTCCATCCGCCGTGACCGTTCAGCCTCCCGGCGTCCAGATCCGGGCCTTCGGCTCGCCCGCCATCGCCAGCATCAGCTCGTTGAGCCGCTTGACGAATCCCGCCGGGTCGTCGAGGTGGCCGCCCTCGGCGAGCATGGCCTGGTCGAACAGGATGTGGCTCCAGTCCTGGAACCGGGCGTCGTCCGTCTCGTCCTTCAGCCGCGTCACGATCGGGTGCTCGGGGTTGATCTCGAGTACGAGCGGCACGTTGGGAACGGCCTGCCCGGCCGCCCGCAGGACGCGTTCGAGGTTGGCGCTCATGCCGTCCTGCTCGGTCACCAGGCAGGCGGGCGAGTCGACCAGACGGTGCGTCAGGCGCACCTCCTTCGCCTTGTCGCCGAGGGCCTTCCCGATGCGCTCGACGACCGGCTTCATGCCCGCCTCGGTCTCCTCCTTCTGCTGCGCCTCCTCCTCGCTGTCGGCGAGATCGCCGAGATCGAGATCGCCCTTCGTCACCGACTGCAGCGACTTGCCGTCGAACGCGGGCATGTGCGCCGTGACCCACTCGTCGACCCGGTCGTGCAGCAGCAGGACCTCGATGCCCTTCTTGCGGAACACCTCCAGGTGCGGGCTGTTCCGCGCGGCGGCGAAGCTGTCCGCGGTGACGTAGTAGATCTTCTCCTGGCCGTCCTTCATGCGCGCCACGTAGTCGGCGAGCGAGACGCTCTGCTCGGCGCTGTTCCGGTGGGTGGAGGCGAAGCGCAGCAGCTTGCCGAGCCGCTCCTGGTTTCCCATGTCCTCGCCGAGGCCCTCCTTGAGGACGCGACCGAACTCGCGCCAGAAGTCGGCGTACTTGTCCGGCTCGTTCTCCGCGAGCTCCCCGAGCAGGCCCAGGACGCGCTTGACGGCGGCGTTGCGGATGGCCTCGACGTCGCGGGAGTGCTGGAGGATCTCGCGCGAGATGTTCAGGGGCAGGTCGTTCGAGTCGATCAGCCCGCGGACGAAGCGCAGGTAGCCCGGCATGAGCTCCTTGGCCCCGTCCATGATGAAGACGCGCCGGACGTAGAGCTTTATGCCGTGGCGTTGCTCGCGGTCCCAGAGGTCGAACGGCGCCCGCCGCGGGATGTAGAGCAGGAGGGTGTACTCCTGTCGTCCCTCGACGCGCGCGTGGGTGTGCGCGAGCGGCACGTCGAAGTCGTGCGCGACGTGCTTGTAGAACTCGTCGTACTGCTCCTTCGTGATCTCCGTCTTCGGCCGCGCCCAGAGCGCCGACGCCTGGTTGACCTTCTCGGTGGTCTCGACGTCGCCGGTGTCCGCCTGCTTGCCGGGGACCTCCTCCTTCTTCATCAGGATCGGAATCGTGATGTGGTCGGAGTACTTCTGCACGATCTCCCGCAGCGCGGGGCCGGAGAGCAGCTCGTCCTCGCCGTCGCGCAGGTGCAGGACGACCTCGGTGCCGCGCGCTTCCCGGGAGACGGCTTCGAGCGTGTAGTCGCCCTCGCCGGCGCTCTCCCAGCGCACCGCCTCGCCGGCGCCGAGCCCGGCCCGGCGGGTCGTCAGCGTGACGCGGTCGGCGACGATGAACGACGAGTAGAAGCCGACGCCGAACTGTCCGATGAGCTGCGCGTCCTGCGTCTGGTCGCCGGTGAGCTGCGCGACGAACTCGCGGGTGCCCGACTTGGCGATGGTCCCGATGTTGTCGATCACTTCCTGGCGCGACATGCCGACGCCGTTGTCGGTGACGGTGATCGTGCGCGCGGTCGGGTCGACTTCCACCTCGACCGCCAGATCGGGGTTCTCCTCGAGCAGAGCCGCCTCGGTCAGCGCTTCGAAGCGCAGCTTGTCGCAGGCGTCCGATGCGTTCGAGATGAGCTCGCGGAGAAAGATCTCCTTGTTCGAGTAGAGGGAGTGGATCATCAGATCGAGGAGTTGGCGGGCCTCGGTCTGGAATTCGTGCGTCGTTCTGGTCGATGTCTCCGGCACGGCGCTGCTCCTGAGTCTTCGCGTGAATTGCCCAACCAGAAAATGTAGCACGGGAAGGCGCGGAAACGCGGGTTCGGAGCGGGAGAGCGTGCTATTCTCGCGCCGGGCGTCCGACACGCGTGGGGCGCGGGCGGCGTTCGGCGCGACCAGGAGCCTGCGCCCCTGCCCCCGGAAACGGCGCAGACCGCTCTGGTCCGGCCCGGTTGGGGCGGCCATCGGTGGCCGCAGCGCGATCGCTGGGGTCCCGTTCGGCGGCGATTTGTCGGGCCAGGTGCGGTTTGTCATTGACATCGGGTCGCCGGAAGCGCAGAGTACATGGTTAGTACAGGAGGGAAGATCCCAATGAAATCCAGCGTTGGAACCCGGCTGCTCGGTTCCGTCGGCGTCGTCGTGCTCGCCCTGTCGGCAGTCGCGCCCGGAACGGCGCTCGCGCAGTCCGACGTCACGTTCACGAAGGACGTGCTTCCGATCCTGCAGGATTCCTGTCAGACCTGCCACCGCGAAGGCGCCATCGCGCCGATGTCGCTGATGACCTACGAGGAGACGCGGCCCTGGGCGCGCGCCATCCGCGAGAAGGTGGTCACGCGCACGATGCCGCCGTGGTACA
>WTGR01000927.1 GCA_011523485.1 Acidobacteriota bacterium | reverse complement strand
CGCGCAGCGGCGGCACGAAGATGGTGAAGACGTTGAGCCGGTAGTGCAGATCCTCGCGGAACGTGCCGGCCGCGATGGCCTTCTCGAGGTCGGCGTTGGTGGCTGCGATCAGGCGCACGTTGGCCTTGACGGGCGTCACGCCGCCGAGCCGCTCGAACTCCTTCTCCTGCAGCACGCGCAGGAGCTTGACCTGCGTGGACAGGTTGATGTCGCCGATTTCGTCGAGGAACAGCGTGCCGCCGTCGGCCAGCTCGAAGCGCCCCTTCTTGCGGGCCGCGGCGCCGGTGAACGCACCCTTCTCGTGGCCGAAGAGCTCGGCTTCGATCAGGGAATCGGGCAGGGCGGCGCAGCTCACCTTGATGAACGGCTTCTTCGCGCGCGGGGAGTTGTAGTGGATGGCGTGCGCGATCAACTCCTTGCCGGTGCCGGACTCGCCGCGGACCAGCACCGTCGTGTTCGTGCCGGCTACCTGCGCGATCTGCTCGTACACCTGCCGCATGGGCCCGCTGGTGCCGATGATCTGGGAGAAGTCGTAGCGCTCCTTCAACTCCGCCTTCAGGTGCGTGTTCTCGGCCAGGAGCCGCTGGCGCTCGACCTCCGCCGCCTCCTTCAGGCGGATCGCCTGTCCGAACATGCTGGCCACCACGCGGCAGACGTGCAGGTCGCGGTCGTAGTGACGCGCGCGTTCGAACGGGAAGTCGATGTTGAGCGCGCCGAGCGGCGTGCGCGCCCCGGGGATGGGCACGCACATGAAGGTGATCTCCGAACGCGCGCCCCGGGGCCGGCGGCCGGTCCGGTGCAGGAAAGCCGGCTCCCGGCTGATCTGCGGAATGACCACAGGCTTGCCGGTGGCGACGACCCGTCCGGTAATGCCTTCGCCCATCTCCCATTCGGCGTGCCTGCCTTCATCGGGCACGCCGGCGGAGTTCTCGACCCGCAAACGCCCCGTGTTCGCATCGGCGAGAACCACCGCGCTGCGAATTACGCCGTAGTCGTGGTCGAGGATCTCGAGGGCCCGCTGCAGACCGGCGCGCGGAGTCCTCCCGACGGTGAGAGCCTGATTGACCTCGGCCAGCATCACGAGCGGTTTCACGTCGCTCGACTGGCCCTTGAGCTTCGTCATCGACATGGGGCGCGACTTGCCGGAGGCCGGGGACGCCAGCCGTTCACGGGACGTTGCGGCGCTTGCGGTACGCGATCGAGTAGCCATCCCCCTGTGGCACTTCAAAGAACGTGCCAATACGAGTGCGGCTACTGCCGTGGAAATCGGCCGGCGGTGCGCGTTCGAACCGGCGACGACGTCGTGCGCCGCCAGGCGGCGGAAACCTCAGACGGGCGCCGGCAGGTCGGATGCTCCCATCAGCCAGGCGTCGATGCCCCGCGCGGCGCTGCGGCCCTCGGCGATGGCCCAGACGATGAGCGACTGGCCGCGCTGCATGTCGCCGGCGGTGAACACGGACGGCACGCTGGTCATCCAGTTCTCGTCGCGCCAGACGTTGCCGCGGTCGGTCAGCCGGACCCCGAGCTCGGTGAGCAGACCGGGCCGTTCCGGTCCCAGAAAGCCCATCGCGAGCAGGACCAGGTCGACCTCCATCTCGAACTCGCTGCCCGCGACCCGGTCGAACGTCGGCCGGCCGTTCTCGCGGCGCAACGCCACCTTGATGCCGTGCAGGCGTTCGACGCGGCCGTCGGCGCTGCCCGAGAAGCGCTCGGTCGACACGGAGTACACGCGGTCGCCGCCCTCTTCGTGCGCCGCCGACACCCGGAAGACGTTGGGCCAGGTCGGCCACGGGTTGTCGGGGTCCCGCTGTTGCGGCGGCTGGGGCAACAGCTCGAACTGCGCAACGGATGCCGCTCCCTGCCGGTGCACCGTGCCCAGGCAGTCGGCCCCGGTATCGCCGCCGCCGATGATGACGACCCGCTTGTCCCTTGCGTCGATCGCTTCGGCGGCGGGCACGGCGTCGCCTTCGTTGCGGCGGTTCTGCTGCGTCAGGTACTCCATCGCGAAGTGGATGCCGCGCAGTTCCCGCCCCGGAACCTTCAGATCGCGGGGCCAGCCGGCGCCGCCGGCGAGCAGCAGCGCGTCGTGCTCGGCGAGGAGCCGCTCGCCGGGGACGTCCGCGCCGACGTTGACCCCGGTTCGGAATTGCACCCCCTCGGCCGCCATGACGTCGACACGGCGGTCGAGAAAGCGCTTCTCCATCTTGAACTCGGGGATGCCGTACCGCAGCAGGCCCCCGATCCGGTCCGCCTTCTCGAACACCGTGACCGTGTGTCCGACCCGGTTGAGCTGATCGGCGGCGGCGAGCCCGGCCGGTCCGGACCCGACGACGGCCACCGACTTGCCCGTGCGCAGCGCCGGCGGCGCCGGCGCGATCCACCCTTCGTCGAAGGCATGCTCGACGATGGCCAGTTCCACGGACTTGATGGTCACGGCGTCGCCGTCGATCGCCAGCACGCACGATCCCTCGCACGGCGCCGGGCAGAGCCGTCCCGTCCATTCCGGGAAGTTGTTCGTCTTGTGCAGCCGGTCGATTGCGCTGCGCCACTTGCCGCGGTAGACCAGGTCGTTCCAGTCCGGGATCAGGTTGCCGAGCGGACACCCCTGGTGGCAGAACGGAATGCCGCAATCCATGCAGCGGGCGCCCTGCGCCTGCAGGTCCGGCGTCGCGTACGGCAGGTAGACTTCGTTCCAGTCGGCGACCCGCTCGCTCGTCGGCCGCTTCGGCGCCGCCTGCCGTTCGATTTCGAGGAACCCTTTCAGTTTGCCCATCGGTCTCCGTGTCACTGCGCGCCGATCAACTCGGCGAACTGCGGCTGCCGCGCCTGGGCGCGCGCTCGCGCCTCGGCCTGCAGCACGCGCTTGTAGTCCCTCGGCATCACCTTCACGAAGCGCTGCCAGGCCGTGTCCCATGCAGCGAGCAGTCCCTCGGCGACGGCGCTGCCGGTCAGCTCGAGGTGGCGCGCGAGCAGCCGCTCGACGAGCTCGGCGTCTTCAGCCGCGAGCGCTTCGAGATCGACCATGCCCGGATTGCAGCGCCGCTCGAAGTCTGAGTTCGCGTCCAGCACGTAGGCGATGCCGCCGCTCATGCCGGCGGCGAAGTTCCGCCCCGTCGAGCCGGTCACCACCACTCGTCCGCCGGTCATGTACTCGCAGCCGTGGTCTCCGACCGCCTCGACGACCGCGTGCGCGCCGCTGTTGCGGACCGCGAATCTCTCGCCCGCGACGCCGCGTACGAACGCCTCGCCGCCGGTGGCGCCGTAGAGCGCCACGTTGCCGATGATGATGTTCTTCTCCGGCGTGAAGGTCGATCGCGCGGGCGGATGAATCACGAGCCGGCCGCCGGACAATCCCTTGCCGAAGTAGTCGTTCGCGTCGCCCTCCACGGTCATCGAGACGCCCCGCGGCACGAACGCGCCGAAGCTCTGGCCCGCCGACCCGGTGAACGCGATGCGGATGGTGTCGTCGGGCAGCCCCTCCGCGCCCCACCGGCGGCTGATCCGGGAGCCGAGCATGGTCCCGACGGTCCGGTTGACGTTGCGGATCGGCAGGGCGATCTCCACCGGACGGCGGTGCTCGATGGCGTCCGCGCAGCGCTCGATGAGCGTGTTGTCGAGGGCGCGGTCGAGGCCGTGGTCCTGTGGCTGTACGCAGCGGCGGCCGATGGTGTCCGCCACCTCCGGCTGGTGCAGGATCGTCGACAGGTCGACGCCGCGCGCCTTCCAGTGGTCGACCGCCTTGCGGACATCGAGCCGGTCGGCCCGGCCGATCATCTCGTCCATGGTGCGGAAGCCGAGCCGCGCCATCAGCTCGCGAATCTCCTCGGCGACGAACCGGAAGTAGTTCTCGACGAACTCCGCCCTGCCGGCGTAGCGCTCGCGCAGCTTCGGGTTCTGCGTCGCGATGCCGACCGGACAGGTGTCGAGGTGGCAGACGCGCATCATGATGCAGCCCGTGACCACGAGCGGGGCCGTGGAGAAGCCGTACTCCTCGGCGCCGAGCAGCGCGGCGATGACCACGTCGCGGCCGGTCTTCATCTGCCCGTCGACCTGCACGACGATCCGGTCGCGCAGGTCGTTGAGGACGAGGACCTGCTGCGTCTCCGCGAGGCCCAGCTCCCACGGCACGCCGGCGTGCTTGATGCTGGTCAGCGGCGAGGCGCCGGTGCCGCCGTCGTGCCCGGAGATGAGCACGACGTCGGAGTGCGCCTTCGAGACGCCGGCCGCGACCGTGCCGACGCCCACCTCGGCGACCAGCTTCACGTGCACGCGCGCGTCCGGGTTCGAGTTCTTCAGGTCGTGGATGAGCTGCGCCAGGTCCTCGATCGAATAGATGTCGTGGTGCGGCGGCGGCGAGATCAGCCCCACGCCGGGGGTCGAGTAGCGCACCTTCGCGATCCACGGGTAGACCTTGAAGCCGGGTAGCTGCCCTCCCTCGCCGGGCTTGGCGCCCTGGGCCATCTTGATCTGCAGATCGTCGGCGTTGACGAG
>WTGR01000209.1 GCA_011523485.1 Acidobacteriota bacterium | reverse complement strand
TCCTCGCGGCGGCGGATTCCGGAGCCGAAGATTCTGCTGCTCATGGCTGTTTCTCCCGCTACTTGTCCGCCGCGGCCATCGTCTCGGCCGCGTCACGCACGGCGCGCACGATGTTCTGGTAGCCGGTGCACCGGCAGATGTTGCCCTCGAGGCCGTGCCGGATCTCGTCGTCGCTCGGCGACCCGTTCGTCCGCAGCAACTCGTGCGAGGCCAGGATCATGCCCGGCGTGCAGAAGCCGCACTGCAGGCCGTGCTTGTTCCAGAAGCTCTCCTGGAGCGCATGCAGCTTCTCGCCGTCGGCCAGCCCTTCGATGGTCTTGACGTCGGCGCCGTCGGCCTGCACCGCCAGCGTCGTGCAGGACTTGGCGGACACGCCGTCGATCAGGACCGTGCACGAGCCGCACTGGCTCGTGTCGCAGCCGACCTTCGTGCCGGTCAGCTCGGCGAAGACCCGGATGAAGTGGACCAGGAGCAGTCGGGGCTCGACCTCCTGCTCGATGAGGCGGCCGTTGACCTTTATGCGGACGGGGACTTTCACGCGTCACCTCCCAGGGGAGCGGCATTATAGCGTCCGGCGGCGGATGCGCGCCACCACCGGACGCGCGGGCGATCCGGGCTGAAGCAGGAGACGGAAAAGGAGTCGGGCTACGAATCCCCGTCGTAGCGATCGGCGAGGGCCTGCTTCTCGCCCGCACCGATCAGGTCGTTGAAGCGCTCGAAGGGGATGAGCCGGTTCTCGGCGCCGGCCGTCGTGCCCTCCGCCCGCAGATGCCCGTACACGGCCTCCAGGGCGCAAGCCGCCGCGTACAGGCCGGACACCGGATAGAGGACGAGCTGGAACCCGAGCGCGGCCAGTTCCCCGCCCGAGAGCAGCGGTGTCCGTCCCTGCTCGACCATGTTCGCCACGGTCGGCCGGGGCGCCGTCCGGCCCACCGCCGCCAGCTCCTCGCGCGTGCGGGGCGCCTCGACGAACGTGGCGTCCGCCCCGGCCGCACGGGCCGCCTCCGCCCTTGCCAGCGCCTCGTCCAGGCCGCCGTCGGCGATGGCGTCGGTGCGCGCGACGAGGAAGAAGTCGGCGTCGCCCTTCGCGTCCACGGCGGCGCGGATCCTGCCCAGGTACTCGTCTCGCGGGACGACCCGCTTGCCGCGCATGTGGCCGCAGCGCTTCGGCCAGACCTGATCCTCCAGGAAGCAGCCGGCCGCCCCCGCCGCGATCAGCTCGCGCACGGTTCGCACCACGTTCAGCGCATTGCCGTAGCCGGTGTCCGCGTCGACGAGTATCGGGATGCCGACGCTGCCGCAGATGCGCCGCGCCCGGTCGATCACCTCGCTCTGGGTCAGGAGTCCGACGTCGGGCTCGCCGATGCAGGTGGCCGAGACGGCGTAGCCGGACACGAACGCCAGCTCGAAGCCGGCCCGCTCGGCCAGCTTCGCCGACAACGTGTCGTAGACGCCGGGGAAGACCAGGCTGCCGGCCCGGTCGAGTACGGCGTGCACGCGCGTTGCCCCGTCGAGCGTCATTCCGGCGCCGTTCCCGTGGCTTGGCCGCCGCCGTCCGGAGCGGGCTCGAGGGCGGCCTCGAACGCTGCGAGACTGCCGGCGATCTCCGGGTTCGGCGTCAGGCCGAGCAGGTGGGCGACGAGGGGGTAGACGTCGACCGCGTCGACCGCGGGCAGTGCGACCCCGGCTGCGATTCCCGGACCGGCCGCGAGAAAGATGCCGTGCATTTCCGGCAGGGTCGGATCCCAGCCGTGCATGCCGGCCGGGGGCCGGTAGTCGGGGCCGAGGTGCACCATTCCCAATCCGCTCGGCATGACCAGCAGGTCGCCGAGGCGCGCGCTGCGGCGGGCATGGAGGTGCTCCGGGAGCTCCTCGCGCAGGTAGGCGCGCGCATGCACGAGCCGCGCGTTGAGGCGGTCGCGCAGGTCGCCTGCGCGATCCCGATCGCCGACGTGCAGGCTCACCGAGGGTCCCGCCTCCACCACTCGTACGCCGCTGAGATCCACGACCTCCGACAGCACCGTGGCTCGATCGGGGTCCGGCGCGGCCATTCCGTGATCGGAGACCACGACGAGGGCGACGCGGTCCGCGTGGGGCAGCGCGTCGATGCCGTCCATCAGCCTTCCCAGCAGCGCGTCGGCGCTCTCGACGCTGTGGCGCATGTCCGGATGATCCGGGCCGAGCCGGTGGCCGGCGCTGTCGACCAGCGAGAAGTAGAGGGTCACGAGGTGCGGGCGTCGCGCCGGCGGCAGGGTCAGCCATGCCAGGACCTGCTCGATCCGCTCGCGGTTCGGGACCCGGCCGTCGTACGGGCGCCAGTGGCTGGGGCGAATGCCGCCGATGTCCGCTTCCGTTCCCGGGAAGAAGAACGCGGCGGAGACCATGCCCTGCTTCTCCGCGGTGACCCAGATCGGCTCGCCGTTCCACCACGAGCCGTCCTGTGCGTCGTCGCGCCGCCGGTAGCTGAACTCGGCGCCGCGCGTCGGATCGTGGAAGCGGTTGCCGACCACCCCGTGCGCTTCCGGATGCAGGCCGGTGGCGATGGAGTAGTGGCCCGGAAAAGTCAGCGACGGAAAGACGCTGACGAGGCCGTCGGCGCGCATCCCGCGGGCCGCCAGGCGCTCGAAGTGCGGCTTGTCGAAGCGGGTGAGGTAGGCCGGGTGAAAGCCGTCGAACGAGACGAGGACGACGTGCGGCCGCGGTCGTGCGGAAGGATGGTTGATCCCGCCGGTTCCGGTCGTCTGCTCCGCCGCCGATGCCGTTCCCCAAAGCTCCGCGCCGGTGCCGCACGCGACAATCCACGCGGCCAGGGCGAGGGTCCGCAGCGCAGCGGACAGCATGCGATGCACGGGTTGCCGGGAGGGGGTGGGGTGAGTGACGGGGCTTGAACCCGCGACCTCCGGAGCCACAGTCCGGCGCTCCACCAACTGAGCTACACTCACCACACTGCGTGCCCGCGAAGCGGACGCCTCGCACCGGGCACAATCGACTATTGTAGCATCCCGCCGCGGGCGCTCGCCCGGGCCTGTCCCGGGCCTGCTTGCAACGGCTTCGGCGCAGCCGCGGCAGGCCGTACAATAGCGTCATGTCGAAGTCAGTCGATTCCGGCGCGGATGGCGGCCGGCCGTCGGCCCGGATCGGTGACGACGCGGTGGCCGCGGCGCGCGTGATGGTCGATGCGTTCCGCCTGACGACCGACGGCAGCGACGCGGGACGCATACTCAACGGCATCCTCGACGGTCTGGTGTCGCTCGTGGACCACGACGCGGCGGGCGTCTACATCGTCGATACGCTCGGCGCGCGCGTATCGCACAGCGTCGCCCGCGGCTGCGTCAATCCCGCGCCGGTCGACATGGCGGCGCCGTTCGAGGAGCACGGCGTCGTGGGTCGGGTCCTGGCCACCGGCGAGCCGGTCTCGCTGCACGATCAGCCGGGTGTCTGCGAAGGACGCGAGCGGGCGCGCTCGCGGCTCGTCGTGCCGCTCGTCGGCTCGCGAGGCCGCGTGCGGGGGGCGCTCGACCTGTGGTCGGACCGGTCGTCCGGCTACGACAAGGCGGCCGAGGCGGTGATCGGCGTGTACGCGTCCGCCGTCGCCGCGACCATCGAGAACGCCCGGCTGATCGCGGAAGTGCGCGACAAGCGCCGACTCGACAGCGATCTGGCGCTGGCGCGGGGCGTGATGGAGGACCTGCTGCCGCGCGCGACCCCGACGCTGGCGGGATTCGACATCGCCGGGGCCCACGAGTCGTCGCTGGCCGTCGGCGGCGACTATTACGAATTCATCCCGCTGCCTGAAGATCGTTGGGGCGTGGTCATCGCCGACGTCGTGGGCAAGGGCATCGCGGCGGCCCTGCTGGTCGCCGCGATCAGGGCCTCCATCGCTTCACTGGTCGGCCACGAGCTGGCCGTGCGCGCGATCATGCGGCGCGCCAACCGTTTCTTCCATGAATCGGTGGAAGAAGGCCGTGCTCGACGTGCCGGCGCGCAGCCTGCTGTATGTCAACGCCGGGCACGTTCCGCCCGTTCTGGTGCGCGCCGGCGGCGAGGTGGAGCTGCTGGAGGAAGGCGGCGTGCCGCTCGGACTGTTCGAGGCGCCGCGCTACTTCGAGGGCCACGCGACGTTGGCGCCGGGCGACGTCGTGGGGCTGTACACCGACGGCATCGTGGAGCAGACGAACCTCGATGGGGAAGAGTACGGCAGCTCGCGGCTCATCGGCACGTTGCGGGAGGCGGGAAGGGCCGGCGCGACAGAGCTGTGCAGCCGCGTGATGCAGGACGTGCACCGGTTCGGAGCCGGCCGGCAGACCGACGATCGAACGCTGGTCATCATCCGATCCAACGCCGATCCGATCCGGGATCGGATTCCGTCGTGACGGCTCCGAACGAAGAAAGAGCCGGACGGTAGCCGCCCGCCCGGCCCTGACTCTCAGTTGGCGTTGGCGCTGTCGTGCGCGTACTGCCGGTAGTGCGCGGCGAGGACGTCGCGGCCGAAGTCGCC
>WTGR01000349.1 GCA_011523485.1 Acidobacteriota bacterium | reverse complement strand
CACCATCCCCGTCGCCGTCACCATCCCCGTCGCCGTCACCATCCCCGTCGCCGTCGCCATCCCCGTCGCCGTCCCCGTCACCGTCGCCATCTCCATCCCCGTCCCCGTCGCCATCCCCGTCGCCATCGCCGTCACCGTCACCATCCCCGTCGCCATCGCCGTCGCCGTCGCCTGGGAAACTGATGGGGGCGGAACGGACGATCACCGTGCTTCCCTCCTCATCGGGATGGTTCGCGTGCCGCGGGGCAGCAGCATCCTGGCCACCATCTCCGACTACACCCCACCCGAGGGACCCTTCCAGGTAGCCGTCGCCTTCACCGAACGAAGCCGCTCCGTCGACGTACACCTCTGTCCTTCCGTCCGCGTCGCCGTCGCCGTCACCGTCGCCGTCGCCATCCCCGTCACCGTCCCCGTCGCCCATCTGATTCGACGGCCTGGGTACAGCACTGGGTCCGGCAGGCAGCAGAGGCTCGCTGTCGTCTCCACAGCTCGCGATGAGGAAGATCGCGAGCATCAACAAGCACCAGGTCTTCGCCCAGCGCGAAGTGGCACGGCCCTCAGCCACTTCTTCTGTCTCGGCGTCAAGACGCGGGCGAATATCCATCGATCATTCCTCTCCAGGGCGCCCCGCCAGCGCGTGTGACCGACGTTGCCGCACCGAACCGCGACGCCCGCGGCACGCGTCCTGCTCGACCCCTGTCGCGCTCCGACCGTACACGAATCGGCATTCCGTCGGGCGGAACTCGTCGCGTTCCAGGTCTGGCCCACACCGCATCGGCACTCGTTGACGAGGTGAGCCTCGTAATCCGCAGCCATGTCGGCAAGCGACTCGCCTCCTCGCACGGCAACCCTGCCCGCGACGACGCGAGCAACTCGAATCGGCGGTCGCGGCCAAAGATCATCGGGTCTTTGTCTCCCGTAGGCGTGCGACGCGGGAGCCTCTCCTCAGAGTCTCGTTCGCGCCTTCGATGTTGTTGATCTAGCACGGATTGCAGGCGCGTCCAAACTTGCGAACGAGACGCAATTGCGGATCTCTCTGCCAATACTCGGACTCATTCTCAATACATCATGAAGGCGGGTGGCAACCTGTGGTCAGAGCCGGATCGCGTGTCCGCTCGCAGGAGGCGCAAGAGCTTGTGGGGCCAATTCGATCCAGAATCGAAATTGGATGCGAAACCGGGAATGTCCGCGCCGTTGTAGACGTAGACTACTGATGATACGCCAGTTGCCGGACCTGAGCGGAGTTCGCACCGATGAAACAGAAGCGCCAGTCCCGGGCTTCACAGAAGTCCTGCAGGTCGGCCGCCACCCGGATCAGCTCAAGCACGGCCGGATGCCGCCCGCATGAACCAGCGCTGCTGCTCGACAAGGCCCGACGTCGGCCGCGGAGCACGCGGGGGTCTGGTGTAATCGGCCTCGCCGCACAGCAGGGCGATCGCGCGCTGCGGGTCGAGACGCCGCAGTTCCTCGCGACGTACCTGCTCGAGCCGGGGTCCGGCCTCCTTCCAGACCTGAACCCACCGCTTGCCCGCGGCGATCTGCACGGGACTCCAGCCCGCCAGGTGGTCGCGCTCCACCGCTTCATTGTAGCGGCCGGCGTCGACCTCCCCACGTGGGCGACGAACGCCGGGCCGGCGCCGACCGGCCCCCTCACGGCGCCATGTCCAGATCCCGCACGAGAACCAGCCGCCGCAGCGCCCGCGCCAGCAGCGCCCGCGCCCTCCCGTCACCTCGGCCGCGGCGCACCTCCGCCGCCGCTTCCATCAACGAGGCCGCCGCCAACTCGCGAGCCCGCACCACGGCCGCCGGCCGCGACCACCGGTGCCCGCGCAGCAGCGCCCGCAGAACCCGACTACGTCGACGCGCCTCGACCGAACCGCCCGGATGCAGCAACGTCACACCCCCCACCGCTGCCCGTTGAACCCGGCGCGCGCGCGACCTGGCCCGCGAGCGCCACCGGCTGGACCGCGGGCGGCAGCAACGTAGTACGCAACTCGGATCCGCCTCCGCGGACAGGTCGACCAGGTCGGGGGCGCTCCAGCGTGCGGCATGGACGGCCGGCTCTCAGCGCAGGCTCCGCAGGTAGTTCACCAGGTTCCAGAGGTCCGGCTCGCTGAGCCTGCCGCGGAAAGCGTCCATCGCGAAGTCCGGGCCGATGCCGTCGCGGATCGCCACGAAGATCTCTCCGTCGCTGTCGCCGTGCCGCCACGTCGTGTCGGCGAGGTTCGACGGACGCGCACCGTAGGCCGCGGTAGCGGCGGCCAGCCGGCCGTCCCCGCGTCCGGTCGGGCCATGGCACGTCGCGCAGTGGGCGGCGTAGAGCGCGGCGCCGGCCGCCACCGAGGCCGGGGTCGCGGCTAACGGATTCGTCAGACCCTGCGCCGCGGGACGCTCGTCCGGCCGGGCCGGGTGTGCGAATTCCACGAGCCTGTCCGCCGGCGTTTCCGTCTCCGCCGGCGTTTCCGTCTCCGCCGGCACTTCCGTCTCCGCCAGCGAACGGAGGAGCGCCGCGGTGTCCTCGCGCACGAAACGGTCGCCGCCGATGCCGTCCGCGTAGACGGCCAGCGCCAAAGGCGTCTCGCCGCGCCGGTTCTCCAGGTTCGGGTCGGCGCCGCGTGAGGCCAACAGCTCGATGACGCGGTTCATGCCGTGCGAGGCCGCGGCGTGCAGGGCGGTGTCGCCGGCCTCGTTGGCGGCGTTGACGTCCGCGCCCAGCGCCAGAACCGCTGCGATCGTCTCGCGGGCCAGGCGCTCCTCGGCGGCCGGGATCGTCGAGCCGAGCGCGGCCGACTCGACCGGGTTGTAGGAAGAGAAGTCGCGCCGATCCCGGATGAACGCGCTGCCGCCGCCCCGGTTGTACCCCTGGCCCGCCGCCGCCATCAGCGGCGTGGTGCCGTCCCGGCTCGGCTGCCGAGGATCCGCGCCGGCGGCCCCGAGCACCCGCAGCATCTCGACCTCCAGGAACCGGGCGGCGAGCCAGAACGGCGTGGCGCCGACCCACCGATCCATGAAGGCGAAGTCGTGGCTCCAGCGGCGCACCGGCGTGCCCCTGGTCAACCGCGCGTCCGGATCGGCCCCGTGCTCGAGCAGCGCGCGCACCAGCGGCAGCCCGGCCCCCGGATCGTCGTTCGCGACGCCGCGGTCGCGCAGCGTGCCCCGCAGCACCGCCGCGTGCAGCGCCGTGTAGCCGAGCGGCGCCGCGTTCGGGTCCGCCCCCGCGTCGAGCAGGAACGCGGCCAGCGACCCGTGACCGCTGTGGGCCGCGATGTTGAGGGCGGTATTGCCGTCGGCCGCGGTGTCGTGCACGTCCGCGCCGGCGGTGATCAGCAGGCGGGCCGAATCCAGGTCGCCCGAGCGCGCGGCGAACAGCAGCGGGGTGTTCCCGCCCTCGGCGACCTCCTCCAGGGCGATGCCGCGCGACGCCGAACCGGCCGAGCGGCTGCCGCCCATGTTGTAGACCCGACGGCGGGCGCCGGTGCGGGCGTGAACGTCGGCCCCGTGCTCGAGGAGCACCCGGGTGATCGCCGGCCGCCGGTTCGCGACCGCCCACATCAGGGCCGATTGACCGCGCGTCGTCTCCGTGGCGTTCACGCGCGCCCCGGCATCCAGCAGGGCGTTCACCGCCCCCGGGCTCCCCGCGCGCGCCGCCGCCATCAGGGCCGTCTCGCCGCTGGCGAGCGCCCCGTTCGGATCCGCGCCGGCCGCCAGGAGGCGCTCGACCAGCGCGCCGTGCCCGCGGGCGCAGGCCATCAGAAGCGGGGTGACGCCGAGATCGTTCGCCGCATCGACATCCGCGCCGGCGCCGATGAGCAGATCCGCGATCTCCACGCTCTCCCGGTGGACCGCCCAGTGGAGGGCCGCGGCGCCGTCCGGCTGCCGCCCGTCCGCGTCGACCGCGGCGGAGAGCAGCGCCCGCACGGCCGCAACGTCCACGGCTCGCACGGCGGGGATCAGACGTGACGCCCCGGACGCGGGCTCCGCTTGCCCCTGGACGGGGGCCGGCGCCGCAGCCAGAAGTGCTGCCAGCAGCAGCGCGCATCTCGCCATGGCGCTACAGGTCCAGCCGCCCGGTACTGTCGTGGAGACGGTCGAGACGCATGCCCAGCTTCTCGGCCACCGTCAGGTGCAGGTTCGCGAGGGGCGTGCCGCCGGCGACGGACCGGCCGCCGCCCGTGCCGCCGTCGTAGCGCAGGTGCCGGCCGCCCTGCAGGCGTCCCCCACCGCCGCCCGCCACCACCAGCGGCAGGTTCCACGGCTGGTGATCGCCCTCGGACATGCCCGCCCCGTAGTAGAGGACGACGTGATCCAGCAGCGAGCCGTCGCCGTCCGGGGTCGCGGCCAGCCGGCCCAGGTAGTAGGCGAACTGCTCGGCGTGGTGCGTGTTGATGCGGATCAACTGCTCGCGGCTGATCGAGCTGTCCTCGTGCGACAGCGGATGGTGTCCGCCGGGCGCGCCGATCTCCGGATAGGTGCGGCTGCTGAACTCGCGGCCCACCATGA
>WTGR01000761.1 GCA_011523485.1 Acidobacteriota bacterium | reverse complement strand
ACGACGCCACCGACGCGCTGGGCGAGGCGTTCCGCATCATCGCCGAGGGCGTCGCACCCGACGGCTTCCAGCTCGCCGACGAGCGCGAGCACCTGCTGTGGGGCATCGTCAATGCCTTCGACGCCCAGGTGCGCCGCCTCGATCGCGGCGTCGACAAGCTCACCCCCGAGCTCCGCGACCTGCAATCGGCGCAGGACGGCTCCGAGGTCAAGTCCCGCGAGCTGGAGCTGGTGACGGAAAGAGCGCGCAACCTCGGCGACCGCCGCGACGCCTTCGAGATCATGCGCGACGCCGTGGCCGAGCACTACCGCGCCGCCACCGGCGAGGTCTGGCGCCCGAGGCACGGCTCGAACGTCTCGCAGACCGGCGCGCTGACCTCGGCCAGCATCGACGCCCGCGACTTCATGCGCGCGAGGAAGGACCGCGAGACTAGGGCGCACCTGCCCGAGGGAACGCTGGTCGCCATCGCCGGCGGCAAGGACATTGCCGACCCGGCGGCTGTGATCGCGCACCTCGACAAGGCGAAGGCGAAGTACGCCGACATCATCCTCGCGCACGGCGGCGGCCCCGGTGTCGAGCGCATCGCCGCCCGCTGGGCCGAGCGCAACGGCGTCCACCAGGTCGTCTGCAAGCCCGACTGGCAGCGCCACGGACGGGCCGCACCGTTCCGCCGCAACGAGGAGCTCCTCAACCTCCTGCCGAAGGGCGTGATCGCATTCCCCGGAAGCGGCATCACTGAGAACCTCGTCGACCGCGCACGCCAGCTCGGCATACCGGTGATGCGAGCCGCCTAGGCCGCAGCGCATCGCGGGCCGCGTCGTCATCCCCGGCAACGGGCGGTGGCGGCGCGGCCCGTTGCTCTTCGCGCGCTCGTTGCTGCAGCGGCGGCGCCGTCCCCGCGCGCGCTTCGCGCCGCGCTCGCGATCCGGCTCGCGCTCGCAGGCTCGCGCATCACCGCTGGCGAACGCCATCGCCTCGACGAATACCACGATCGGCATTGGGACCGTTTCACTCGCCGCCTCGCTACGCTCGGCGTGCTCCGGCTCCGCCCGCGCAAGCACGCGGCTCGCCGTTCGCCGATGCCATCGCGCGTTGCCTGCCGCACGACCCACGGCGCTTGCGGCAAGGCTCGTGAGGGCGCTCCCGGCGCTTCGCTCGACACTTCGTCCATGCGCAGTGTCGCCACCGCCCGCCGCTCAGTCGCCGCGGCGGCTCGGAACCGCTGCGCTCGCCGGCGAAGATTCCCCCATCGCTCATGCTGCACGAATCGACCGCTCCTACCGCCGGAGCGGTCTCGGTTGTACACCTGACGCACTGATAGTGCAGGGATTGCGGGGGATACGAATGGCTGCGCTGGGCTGCGACCGGGTACGATCGTTCGCAGGCGAGCGTAGCTCTCGCGTGCCGGAAATAGTCGTCACGAATCGCGACCAGGGCGCATTGCGCCGCAACCCGCCGATTGTAGCCCAATATCAATGGGTCGGAAGTGTCGTGCTGGGACAAGACACAGATCGTTCTCCCGCCGGGTGTAGGCAATCCCCTGCCTGGTCGCGTTCTGTGACAGGCCCCGTCGCCCGCCCGGCCTTCCGTGCCGATGTGCAGCGCCCGCCGGACGGTCTCGCCGCTGACAGGAACGCGGTAGAGTTCTCGCCCGAAACGGCCTCGTCCCCTGCGGAAATCGCCAGGAAAGAGGCTTGTTTGCGTCAGAAAACCGAACGGAATCGAGACCCAGCCATGACCGAAACGACCGACCGCGCGCTGAGCCGGCGCATCCGCGTGCTCCCCGAGCAGTGGGAAAGGTTCGAGAATGCCGCCAGGGGAACCGGGCGCACGGCCAACGAACTCGTGATCGACCTCGCCCTGGAGGCGCTCGACAGGCGCGAATGGCCGCGCACCGAGGCGGAGATCCATCTCCTGCGCTCCGTGATGTTCACCGCGCAGGCGATCGTCCGGGACATGGAGAAGGCCGGCCGCCAAGACGAAATCGAGGCAATCAGCCGTACCATCTCCGAAGTCGCGCCGGAGTTGGCCGGCGATGTCGCGCCGCATCGCGATTGAGAGGCGGCAATGGTCCCCTCTCGCCTGGGCCTGCAACCACCGAGACCGACATGCTCTTGTCGTCTCGATCCAATTCGGCAGTAGAGGGTCGATTCCAATTGACGTTTCGCAATTCAGTGCCCTGTTGTTTGCCAATGACCTTGGGAATCGATGACGGCGTTCACGACCGCGACGGACGCCAAACGGCTGCTTCGTTGCGGCTGAAGGGACGACAGAGGCCAAGGCACAACGAGCACTCCGCGGGTGCGGCGATTGATGAGCAGCTCACTGTCTGCGTCTCCAATTGACCCCTATTAGACCCTGGTCCGACCCCAATCGAACCCCGCGGGTCGGATCACCCTTGTCCTTCTCTTGATCGCTTCCACCGCGCGGCAGGCCCGGGCCCGGTGGAAGCTGCCAGCCCGCGTTCTCTCAAGCTCGTCAGCGCCCTTCTCACCTGGCGTACGGTCGTGTCCAGAGGCAATTGCGCATGAATCTCGCGTAGCGACAACCCATCGTCCGCCTGATCCAGCAGGGCGAGGATCGCCTTCTGTCGTTCGATCGCATTGGTTCCGCTGCGCTGGGCCGGGATGAACCGTCCGAGGTGAAAGCGCACGGTCACGCAATCGCCGACATCTTCGATTTCGGGGCGCGGCAGGCCTGCGGAAATCGCCAGTTCCGCCATCTTGAGTGTGCCGCGGCCCCATTCCTCGATAAGTCCCCGTCGATAGAAGGTGCGGGCGATCAGCGGGTTCCAAGGTCTGGACTCGTGCCGCCCGAACAAATCCTCCGGTGTCAGTCCGAAATGCAGGCTCCCCGTCGACGTCACCTCCAAGCGGTCGTCGTAAACTGCCAAGCCGACGGAGCCGCCGCCAATCGCGTAGTCGCGGTAGCACAGGGCATTCGCCAGCGCCTCTCGCGTAGACAAGGGTGGGTACAGCGGTTCGTCGATGCGCTGAGTGCGGCCCGGTTCGAACCGGCCGGCGATGGGCAGAGTGTCGCGCAGAAAGCGCTCCGCGCTCGAGAGAAGCACGAAGGCGTTGCCGTTGAACTGCCGGTTGTCGAGGAACTCGGTACGGTCGCCTCCCCGGAAACGGGCCACGCGGAGCAGGCACTGGGGCATCTCGAACTCGAGTCGCTCGGCGTTGCCGAACAGGACAGCCGCCGCTCGGACCAGAACGCCGTCACGGAGCAGCCCGAGTCCCCGCAGCAAATTCTCCGGTTCCCGATGGCCGGGTTCGTTCAACCGACCGATTCTCACGGCTTCGGCGACGGTATTGCGGATTTCCGCCACGTCCAGGTCCTCAATCGACCATCCGGTCGCAGGTTCGTTCTCCCAGCGCCGTTCGCTGTGCATGCGCTCGAAGAGCACGCGGTTGTATTCACCGACACCCATCGCGAGGGTCGTGTTTCCCACGCGGCGATAGGCGGTGCCCCGGTACTGATACGGTTTCGCGGCCCCCTGACTCACAGAGACAATCACGACCTCGTGGGCATCCGCCAGCCGAACCCGTTCGACGGCTGGGAAGGCCGGCGGTTCGATCCTTGCGATCTCCGCGCTCAATTCCTCGATGGTCCGCTCGCTCACCTGCTGGCCGATCGCACGGCCCTCGGGCGTAACGCCGAATAGCACCTGACCGCCTTGCTGGTTGAGCATGGCGCACATCGTTTTCACCGCTTCGCGGCGCCCGCCTGTCGTAGCCTTAAACTCCAGGGTCTCGGATTCGCCCGCCGCGATCATCGTTGCAATCGGCTCTGCCGTCATGCGCGCATCCCGCAGCGGTCAAAGTCGGACCCGGCAAAGGGATCGGGAAGATTCCAGGCGACCCACGCGATCTCCCAGCAAAGACGACAGATTGAAGTACCCATGGCTCTACCGTCCGCAATTCCCGTCAAGCCCTTTGCGCCAATTCCGAACGAGACACGCCTCGACCCGCTGGCCCAAAATCACAAATCAGACGAACTGGGCACAAGAGTTTTTTGTGCCGACCTGAAATCTGAGCAGCGCAGGCTTGTGAAATGTCCCCCGTCCTGTCCGCCAGGAACAGGACTTTCGGCCTCCGGCTGTCGCCCCTGGCGTTGAGTCCAGGGTCATAAGCGGCCCTGATCGGCGAGCGGCGCTCAGTCTTCCCCGTCGGGCGCGGCGGTGGTACAAGACGGGGGCTGTGGCATGCGATACTCGGGGCGCAGTGCGCTGGCGCGAGGTTCTGGACGACGAGTTCGCGAGTTCGGAGGAGACCGAGATGAAGACGATGATCGGAGGCCGAGAGCTGGCTCGCGCGGTCGGGTCGATGTTGGGACGCGTCTTCGGTGCGACGGACGGAACCGGCGGGAATAATTCCGGCCGCGTCGATTTCCGCTTGACATCGGCAGCGGCGCTGCTTGACACCGCAGCTTTGACGCGGTGTACAATTGGGTCGCCGGGTCGCCGGGTCGCCGGGTCGCCGGGTCGCCGGGTCGCCGGGTCG
>WTGR01000060.1 GCA_011523485.1 Acidobacteriota bacterium | reverse complement strand
GGTTCATCTTGATGCCGGTGATGAGCTGCGCCGTCGACTGCAGCGTGTTGCCGGTGGGAATGGCGTCGAGGATCTCGCGGTCGAGCACCTCGGCCCGCGCCGTCGACTGGACGTCGACCAGCGGCGCCTGGCCGGAGACGGTGACCGTCTCCTCCAGAGCGCCCACCGACAGCTCGGCGTTGACGGTCGCGGTGAAGTCGGCCGGCAGGTCCTGCCCCTCGACCACGACGGTCGAGAAGCCGGGCAGGCTGAACGTCAGCGTGTAGACGCCCGGCCGCAGGTCGATCAGCGTGTACCGGCCCGCCCCGTCGCTGAACGCGATGCGGCTCCCTTCGATGAGCGCCGGACTCGCCGCCTCGACGGTGACGCCGGGCAGGATGCCGCCGGTGTTGTCGGTCACCAGCCCGGTGATGGTCTGGGCCGTCGCCGTGCCGGCTCCCAACGACAGGGCCAGCAGCGCAGCCACGACCTTGAGTGAACGTCTCATGGCTTGTCCTCCTCGACGCGGATGCGAAGAATTCGGGCCGAACACCTCGACGGCGCCGGCCCCTCTCGACCGCGCGGCCAACACCCGCACCGACCCGCCTTCCCACGCGGACCGGCACGCGCCGATGCCCGCATCCCGACATCGTCGCCCGCGACGGCCTCCCAATCGCCTTGTGAAGTAGCAAGGACGATGCCACCCGCGCGCCGACCGGCGCCGGGTCGCCTCGGCGCCGCCGAAGTAAGCCCTTACTTTGCTTGGAGCGTCTTTCGCACGCACTGTGGCGTCGTGTCGGCTCCGTTCGGATCCAATACGTGGTAGCGCGGGATCCAAGAATCGGTAGGAACGGGCCGGACGCCGTCGAGCGTCAGGACCCGGCCGCCGCGCCGGCGAGGCGCCGGGCCTCCTCGACCCAGCCGTGGTAGGTCTTCCGCAGGTCGACGAGGAACGCCCGCACCCGCTGCCGGTCGCGCGGGTCGGGCAGCACGTCGGAGACCTTGAACGGCGGCTTGATCACGGCCGCGCAGGTCGTCGAGTGGATCCGCCGGTCGAAGTGGGCGACGGCGATGGGAACGATCCACGGCTCGGGATCGACGCTGGCGGCCAGACGGAAGGCCCCCGGCTTGAACGGCCCGGGCGAGTCCTCCGTCCAGTAGCTCGTCCCCTCGGGACTGAGAATCAGGTTCGTGCCGGATTTCAGGTACCGGCCCGCGGTCTCGAAGAACTCGCCCTGGCGGCTCCGGCGCTCCTCCGGCGTCTCCTCGATGCGATCGGACTCGGGCGTGTAGACGGCGATGTGTCCCAACCGGTCGTAGTACGCCTGGTGGCCGTACTCCGACCCGCGGCTGTGGCGGACCACCCGGATGCCGCCGTCGCCGTAGCGCCGGTCGAGGATCATCGCGCTCACGAAGTGCGAGTCCAGCGTGAGCTGGAAGTTGTTGGGCAGCGTGTTGTGCTCGTGGTTCTTCAGGTGGTTGAAGATGAAGATCTGGCCGGGCGTCGGCGGCAGGTTCTCCTCCCCTTCGACGACATAGCGCACGCGGCGGAACGCCTGCTGGAACCCGCGCGCGCAGAGCTTGCGGACGTCGCGGGCCGGCATCTGCTCGGGCGCGGTCACCACGGCGTGATAGACGCGGCGCAGCGCCTCGAAGAACTCGTGCTCGCGCCTCACGTCGCGCAGCATCTCCTGGCACAGCTCCGCCAGGTTCCGCTCGAGCGCGTCGCCGCTGTCCTCCATCCGCTCGATGATCCCGAAGGCCTCGCCCACGGTGAGCGGGCTCCCGAGCAGGTGCGGCACGGTGTGCAGAGGCGAGTGGACGCTCAGTTGCGTGCAACTCTGCTCGAGCAGGTTGCCGACGGCCAGCCGCTCTTTCTCGAAGCGGCGCGAGATGAACAGGGCGCGCGCAGCGCGCAGGTGCATGGACGCCAGCCACAGCACGCGGCGCACCAGCGCCAGGGCCAGCGACGGATCGTCCCGCAGGGCCCGACCCAACCGCTCGGTATCGATGCGATAGACGGTGCAGTCGCGCGTGGCGACCACGGACGCGCCGTGCGCATCCACCCCCGGCAGTCCCGCTATCGCGACGACCGAGCCGGGCTCGGAGATCGTCCGCAACGCGAACGCCTCGTCCGTCGAGGGCGGGCTGTAGTTCAACGCGACGCGGCCGGTGGCCAGCACCCACAGGCCGGACTCGGGACTTCCCTGCCGGACCATCGGCTCGCCGCGGCAGAAATAGCGGCTCTCGACGGCGCCGGCGAACAGCCGCAACCGCTCCTCGTCGAGCGGAGCGAAGAAGGCCGACCGTCGCAGCAGCTCGATCAGCGGGGGCGGGGCCCGGTTGTAGGCCTCCTCTTCTCCTTCATCCTGCAGCGCCCGCGCGAAGTTCACCGGCGTCTGCGAGTAGGCGGTCAGCCGCGCCCGCATGTCGGCCAGACGCTCGAAGCACTGGCGGAGAATCCCCTCGAGGAAGACGACGCCCAGCCGCGGCTCCTCCTCGAAGAGCGCGGCGAGGGCCCCGTGCTCGAAGCGCAGGGTACGGCAGGGCCGGGTGCAGACCACCGTCGTCGCGTAGCGCCGCAGGTCGCGGAACCCGGACCAGCCGACCGCCGTCCAGGGCGTCGATCGCTCCCCGACGTCCAGATCTTCGTTGCCTTCCTCGAGGCGAAGCTGGAACCGGACGGTCCCTTCGGCCACGAGGAACAGGTGCCTGGCGGGTGCGAACTGCCGCGTCAGGACGCCGTCGGCGTCGAAGCACCGCTCTTCGGCCAGGGCGGCCAGACGGTCCCACGGCAGCTCGCCGTCCGCGTCGAGCCACGACGACCGCGCCCGAACGGAGGCGATACACTCTCGTGTCGCGTTCGTCACACTCGTCACGTCCATGCGCGCCTACGACGCTTCCGCGGTGCGGACGACCCGCCCGCCGCTGGCCCGACCCGACGGCTTCTTTCCATTCTGGCGGGACACGCTGGCGGCGCTTGCCAGGGTTCCCGCGAACCCGCAGCTCGGACTCGCCGTCACCTCGCCGGAAGGGGCGCGAATCGTCCCCGTGCGCTTCGCATCGCTCGGCGCGTGCGACATCCAGGGCTTCCTGATCACGCTCGACGACACCGACGATACGGCTCGGCGCCCGCCTGCCCGCCGGCCGCTGGTCGTCACCACGCACGGCTACAACGGCCAGTGTAATCCGGTGCTGGAGGCGCGCCACACCGCGACCTGCGGCGCCGACGTGTTCTGCTTCGACGTGCGCGGCTTCGGACTCTCCCGCGGCGCCTGTCCGGTCGATCCGCGCGGCTACATCCTGACCGGCCTGACCGACCCGCGGACCTCCATCCTGCGCGGCGCCGTCTGCGACTACGTGCGGGCCGCCGAGGTGGCGCAACGGCTCGGCGCCGGCCGCGGCGGCGTGGTCTTCCACGGACGAAGCTACGGCGGCGCGCTCGCGCTGCTGGCGCAGGGACTGACCTCGCGCGCGAGATACCTGGCCGTGGCGCTCCCGACCTTCGGCTGGCTCGAAGGACGCCGGCAACTGGTGACGCGCGGGTCCGGCCAGGAAGTCAACGAGCACCTGGCCCGGCACCCCCGCCTCGAGGCGGCGGCGACGGCGACGCTGCGCTACTTCGACACCGTCAACGTCGCCGACCGCATCGCCTGCCCCACGCTGATCGGCGTCGCGCGCCGTGACGACGTGGTTCCCGCGGCCACGGTGTACGCCATCGCCAACCACATGGACCCGCCGCCGCAGGTCGTCGAGCTGCCGGTCGGCCATTCCACCGACGAGGAAGAACGCCGGTGGGCGGAGTTCGACGCGCGCTGGACGGCGGCGGTGGCCGGACTTCAGTACTCGTCGTAGCCTTCGGTCAGCTCGATGTAGGTGCCGGCCGGGTCGGTCAGGAACGCGATCTTCAGCTCGACGCTCTCTACCTCGCGGTACTCGACGTCGAACTCGATGCCCTTCGCCTTCAGCTTGTCGCAGAACGCTTCCAGGTCGTCCACCTCGAAGCCGATGTGATCGAGGGCGCGGCCGCGGGTCGGCGCGGTCGGCACGTCCGATCCCGCGAAGCTCATGTTCATCCCCGGCACGTCGGTCGTCGTCTGGATCCGGCCGCGCGGGCGGATGCGGAGGTCGAACACCTCCGCGTACCAGTCGAGCAGCGCCTCGTGCTCCGGGGTCCAGAAATGAATGTGGTAGCCGGCGATCGGGACGTGCAGCGACGGATCCTCCTGCAGCTCCACCCAAACGCCGTCGGGCGCCATGACGTAGGCGTTCGGCATTCCTTCCGCGCCGGTGAAGATGTCTCCCGCCTCCATGCCGGCGGCGGTCCAGCGCTCCAGGAACTTGGCGGTGTTGCGGACCTTGAAGCCGAAGTGGTTCATGACCGAGCCCTGGGTCGGTCCGGTCGGCTCGCGCTCACTCAGTGCGATGAGGAAGTTCGGCAGCTTGACGGCGGTCAGCGGGCCCTTGCTGACCACCTCGCCGCCGAACCACTCGACCCAGATCTTCTTGTGCGCCTCGATGTCGGTCA
>WTGR01000326.1:1936-4528 GCA_011523485.1 Acidobacteriota bacterium | reverse complement strand
TGTACATCACGATCCCGCCCGAGACGAGGCGCACCGCCCCGTGCGCCGCCGCCGTGACCGACCGGACGCTCAGGCGGTCGCCTTCGGGATCCGTGTCGTTGGCGAGCACGTCGATCGTGACGGCCTTGTCCTCGGGCGTCACGGCCACATCGTCCATCGCCTCGGGCGCCTCGTTCACGTCGGTGACCTCGACCTCGACCTCGGTCCGCGCCTCTCCCCCGAACCCGTCCCGAGCGCGCACCACGAGTTCGAACCGGTTCGGCCCGGCCTCGAAGTCCTCGCCCGGACCGACGTAGCTCACGGCTCCGTCCAGCGGTCCGACCGCGAACCGTGCCCGGTCGCCGGACACGATCTCGTAGGTCAGCGGGTCCCCGTCGGGATCCCGGGCCGCCACCCGGCCGAGATCGGCCGGGCGTTCCCGTCCGTCCACGTTCTCGGGCAACGTGAAGAGGTGGAACGGCCGCTCGAACGCGGGCGCGCGGTTGACGACCTCGACCTCGACCTCGGCGGACGCCGTGCCGCCCCGCCCGTCGGAGACCTCGACGCGGATCGCCATCGTCCCGAGTTCGGCCGGGGCCTTCCAGACCGCCCAGGAGGCGTCCGGTGATCCGTTGAAGCTGCCCTTCTCCGCGCTCCATGCATACGTGAGCGGGTCGCCGTCCGGGTCGGTGGCGTGCGCCTCCAGCCACACCTCGCCGCCGCGCGGCACCGCGCACGGGTCGCATGTGGCCGTGACCTCGGGAAGTTCGTTCACGTCGGTCACCTCGACCGCCACGCGCGCCGTGTCGTCCGCTCCGAACCCGTCCCGCACGCGCACCGTCAGTTCGTAGCCGCTCGGCGGCGTCTCGTAGTCCTCGCCCGGACCGGTGTAGGCGATCACGCCGTCCCGCGCCCCGACCGCGAAGCGATCCCGGTCGCCGGACGCGAGCTCGTACGTCAGCGCGTCGCCGTCGGGGTCCGTCGCCGCCACCCGGCCGAGACCGAAGGGCTGCCCGCTCCCGTCCACGTTCTCGGGCAGTTCGAAGTGGTAGGCGGGCTCCTCGAACTCGGGCGCGGTGTTGACCACCTCGACCTCGACCACGGCGGACGCCGTGCCGCCCCGGCCGTCGGAGACCTCGACGCGGATCGCGACATTCCCCGGCTCCGCCGGCGCCGTCCAGCGCGCCACGGCCCCGTCCGCGCCTTCGAACGTGCCCTTCGGCGCGCTCCAGGCGTAGGCGAGCGGATCGCCGTCCGGGTCCGAAGCGGTCGCGGTCAGGCGCACCTCGCCGCCGCGCCGCACGGTGCACGGGTCGCAAGTGGCCGTGACCCCGGGAAGCTCGTTCTCGTCGGTCACCTCGATGAACACCCGCGCCGCGTCGTCCGCTCCGAACTCGTCCCGCACCCGCACCGTCAGTTCGAACCGGTTCGGCTCCGTCTCGAAGTCCTCGCCCGGACCGGTGTAGCGCACCACGCCGTCCCGCAGCCCCACCGCGAAGCGCTCCGTGTCGCCGAGCACGATCCCGTACTTCAGGTCGTCGCCGTCGGGGTCCGTCGCCGCCACCCGGCCGAGACCGAAGGGCTGCCCGCTCCCGTCCACGTTCTCGGGCAGTTCGAAGTGGTAGGCGGGCTCCTCGAACTCGGGCGCGGTGTTGACCACCTCGACCTCGACCACGGCGGACGCCGTGCCGCCCCGGCCGTCGGAGACCTCGACGCGGATCGCGACATTCCCCGGCTCCGCCGGCGCCGTCCAGCGCGCCACGGCCCCGTCCGCGCCTTCGAACGTGCCCTTCGGCGCGCTCCAGGCGTAGGCGAGCGGATCGCCGTCCGGGTCCGAAGCGGTCGCGGTCAGGCGCACCTCGCCGCCGCGCCGCACGGTGCACGGGTCGCAAGTGGCCGTGACCCCGGGAAGCTCGTTCTCGTCGGTCACCTCGATGAACACCCGCGCCGCGTCGTCCGCTCCGAACTCGTCCCGCACCCGCACCGTCAGTTCGAACCGGTTCGGCTCCGTCTCGAAGTCCTCGCCCGGACCGGTGTAGCGCACCACGCCGTCCCGCAGCCCCACCGCGAAGCGCTCCGTGTCGCCGAGCACGATCCCGTACTTCAGGTCGTCGCCGTCGGGGTCCGTCGCCGACACCGTGCCGAGAGCGATTGGCCGGTCGCTTCCGTCCGCGTTCTCGGGCAGCTCGAACGTGTAGGCGGACCGGCGGAACCGCGGCCGGCCGTTGACGGCCTCGACCTCCACCTCGGCCGACGCGGAGCCGCCGCGCCCGTCGGAGACCTCGACGCGGACCGTCGCCCGTCCGGGCCGCACCGGGGCCGTCCAGGTCGCCGCCGCCTCGTCGACCCGTCCGTCGAAGCCGCCCCACGTCGCGCTCCAGCCGTAGGTCAGCGGATCGCCGTCCGGGTCCGAGGCCTTCGCCGTCAACCGTACCGAGCCGCCCGGCGCCACCGCGCACGGCGCGCACGAAACCGTCACCGTCGGCGCGCGGTTCGGCGGCGGCGTGCGGTCCCGGATCGTCACCTCGACCGACGACGGGCTGCCGGCCGTCACCTCGGGCGGCAGCGTCCCCAGCGCCACGGTGAACGTCTCGTCGTCCTCGTCGTCGTCCT